>JBKPBJ010000305.1:0-2315 GCA_046726875.1 Verrucomicrobiota bacterium | reverse complement strand
TTGTCGTGCAACATGTCGATCAACACAGTTGGGGTGACTTGCCACGAAAGACCGAATTTGTCCTTGAGCCAGCCGCACTGCGATTCCTCACCGCCATCGGCAGTGAGTTTCTCCCAAAAATAATCCACTTCCTCCTGGGTTTCACAGTTTACGACAAAGGAGACGGATTCATTGAATTTGAAAAGCGGTCCACCGTTAAGAGCAACGAACTTCTGGTCTTCGATTTCGAATTCAATCGTTAGCACCGATCCGACAGGACGCCCTGCGTTTTCGGCTGCTTCTTCTGTGTAGCGAAGAATTCTGCCGATCTTCGAATTTTTGAACACCGCCGTGTAAAAGTTCACGGCGTCTTCGGCCTGATCATCAAACCACAAGAATGGAGTAATTTTTTGCATGAGGACTTTGTCGCTTCGATCTGGACTCTCAGCCAGCAGAATTTGGCGTTTCACGGAAACACCCTACAATGCTCCGATGCTAATCGACACTCACGCACATCCAGATTCTCTGTCATGTCGAGCGAAGTCGAGATATCTCTGGGTTGAATCTTCCGGAAGAGAATCGGAGATTCCTCGCCTCCGTTCGGAATGACAAAAATGCTGATCGACACTCACGCACATCTCGATTTTCCCGATTTCGCAAATGATCTCGAGGATGTGCTCCGCCGCGCAGAGCAAGCTGACGTAAAACGTGTCATCACCATTGGCACATCAATCGAGAGCAGCCGCCGCGCAATCGAGCTCGCGGAAAATTATCCGTTGGTTTATGCCGCGATCGGCGTTCATCCCAGCCACGTTGAGGAGGCGGATGACGATGTGATTACGCCTTTGCGCGAGTTGGCGAAGAACCGGCGAGTCGTCGCGATTGGCGAGACCGGCTTGGATTATCACCACTTGCCGAGTGAAAAAGTGGCCAAGGAAGACCAGGTGCAGGTGATGACGGCTCTGCGAAGTGAGACGGATGAAGAAATCGAAGCGCAAATTCGTGACGGCGCATACAAATCGAAACAGGCGAGTTTGTTCCAGCAGCAACTCGATTTAGCAGTCGAGCTTGGGCTAAACGTGGTGATTCATCAGCGGGACGCTTGGGCGGACACGCTGGAAGTTCTGCGTGCTTACACCGGCAAGGTGCGCGGTGTTTTTCATTGCTTCGGCGGCTCACTCGATCAGGCGAATGAAGTTCTCGATCTTGACCACCTCCTTTCGTTTACGGGAATTGTAACTTTCAAAAACGGCGTAGCCGTGCGACGGGTCGCAACTGAAATCCCGCTCTGGAAATTTATGGTCGAAACCGATTGCCCATTTCTGGCGCCGGCGCCCTTTCGCGGAAAACGCTGCGAACCGGCGCATACGCGCATCGTAGCAGAAGCGATCGCGACGGCGCGAGGCGTTTCACTGGAAGAAATTGCTGAAGGAACGACCGAAACCGCAGCGAAGTTTTTCAGGTTTAATCGCGCATGAAGATCAATCAGGGTAAGGCGCGACCGCCCGGCGCGCCGGGAAGGCGCGCCAAGACGGACGGCTCGGCGATCCGCCCCTTCCTCCTTCTCGCTCTATTTCTCGCATCCTGCGCAGCGCCCGACACCCAGCATCACATCGTCATCAGCACGCGCGACCAAAAGTTAGCTGTCTTGGACCGGGGCACCCTTATGGCCACGTATCCCGTATCGACTTCGAAGTTCGGGCTTGGCGACTCTCTGAGGAGCAGCCGCACTCCGTTGGGCCAACTGGAGGTCGTAAAAAAGATTGGTGGTAATGCGCCGCTTGGCGCCGTGTTCAAGGACCGGATCCGCACGGGCGAGATCGTGGCGCCAAATTCTCCCGGTCGCGACCCGATCGTCACGCGCATCCTTTGGTTGCGAGGACGCGAAGCGCAAAATGCCAATGCGTTTGGCCGCTACATCTACATTCACGGCACGCCGGAAGAACGGCTGATCGGAACGCCAGCGAGCTACGGATGTATTCGAATGCGCTCAACAGACGTCGTCCAGTTGTACAATATTGTGGGAGTCGGCGCGGCGGTCACGATCGTGGACGTGCCGCTCGTCAGCGCAATTCCCGGTCTGGCTTCAGGTCATTCAATGGGGTCGGAAAACACGGCGCCGTTTGTGATGCGATAAGATCGCGTCGCCGCGGCAGAGGCACCTCTTCAAAAAATAGTCACGGCATCTGACCGAAGTGTTTTCTAGCTGTGTTGCGCGAGAGCAAATCCATGTCCGCGTCGACCATGATGCGAATCAGTTCGTGGAATCGCACTTTCGGTTCCCAACCGAGAATCTTCTTCGCTTTCGACGCATCACCGAGCAGCAGGTCGACCTC
>JBKPBJ010000304.1:0-14128 GCA_046726875.1 Verrucomicrobiota bacterium | reverse complement strand
TGAGAAAGGCCACGATTTTGTGACTTCTGCCGCGGAGACCAAAATCGGCGAGGCGCGGCTGGGCGGCATCGGTGCCGTTGTCAGCGCTCGACTCGAGAACTGCACCGGTAAAGAATCACGCGTGTGTGTGCTAGGCCACCTCCAGCGCGGCGGGTCGCCGACGACGTTTGATCGCGCGCTGTGCTCGATGTTCGGCGCGGCAGCGGTGGAACTCGTTGCCGCCGGCGAGTTCGGAAAAATGGTCGCATTCACCGGCCCGCAGATCGGCGCAATCAAGATAAGTGATGCGGTCGGAAAACTTAAAACTGTGCGCGCTGAGGGGAATCTTGTTCGCACCGCGCGCGCTCTCGGCATTTGCTTCGGCGACTGATCGAGCAATTCTTCTGTAGCGACGCTCTTTGAGCGCGGATCACCCACCGATGCGAATCGACAGATGGCGTCCTTACCGAGGTCTTGAAGCAATGCGAAGCCTCTGGTTGGAATGATTCAGGGTAGTCTTCGTTAGCTTTCAGTTCGCGCCGTTGTTCCGCCTCTTCCCTTGGCGAGGGGAGAGGACTAAGGTGAGGGGTTGCAGTTTCGCAGACACACGACGCAGATCGAGAAAACCCTCACCCTCACCCTCTCCCATGGGAAGGGCGAGGCGACCCTTGCGCCAAACCAACAACTGACGATTCTCTAACACTACCATGACTCGGACAGCGCGGACTTCCGGTATTGACATAGGCAGTCAGTTTGTTGTTGAGATGTGCTATGACCATTTTCTCTAGAACGGGTCGACATATTTTCGTGCTTTCCGTTTGCACTTTGATTCTACAAGCGGCCGTTGTAACGGGGCAAAACAGAAAAGGCGGTGTAACAGTTTCCTACGAGAGTTCTGGGACCTCCCGAATCGCGCGCTTTACAAACTCGAATTCATTTCCGGTCCGAGTGGAGTTCTCATATCAGGGTACGAAAGCGCGTGGTTCAGGTGAGGCGTCTGGTCAGGACGCGGTTTTTGTAGGAGCCAATTTTTCCGCCACCTATGGTGCCCATGGTCTTTCTATCACGTCGGTCCGAATCACCGGCGTTATGCGGTCAGATTGAGACTACCAATGCAATTGCCAGTAGCGGTGACGTTGCCTGCAACCTGTTGTTAGGCCGCATACGCAGCGGCCTCACGATACTCAACCTTTGGTCCCGTGAACGAATCAAAGATTTCACGATGGGCTCGGTACGACCACGCATCTTCTCGCTGATAGTAGTCGGCCACCCACTCTTGAAGTTTGCTGAGCATGGCATCCTGGTCCTCGCGCGAAGCGTACTTGTGCGGCTCCCAAGGCCGCCCGGCATTGTTTGCGAGGCACGCCTCGACGCCCGGGTTGAGAAAGACCATAAGCGTGCAATGGGCCGATGCTGCTTCAACCAGGTTGGCGTAGCAGCCCTCTATAACCCAAGCAGGATGCGAATCCATGAAGCTTCGAAGGTCAGCCATGACTGACTCGGTGGGGCGTTGTACCGCGATCTCTCCAGGCTCCCAGACGATTGAATCTAAGTCGAGGTGGGCCAAGCCCTCTTGCGCGGCAAGGGACCGGGCGTACGTGCTCTTTCCGGAGCCGGAGTTGCCGAAGACAAGAACTTTCATACGGCCTAACGAGACACAAGAGCAGCTGCCCCGCCCGAGAACGCGCATAGCTGCAAGGATAAGGTTGTAGCCAAGCTAGGTGGAAACACAAGCCGGGGCGCGGTTAGATGCATCGCCCCTGGTTAGGCCATTCTCGATGCGCGAAATTCATAGGATGATGCGAAATCGCAGACCATCCTTTTCGCCGTATTGAGGCGGTTTGCGAAATTGTTCGACCAATACCCCTGCGTTTGCCTCGATCACTTTGCGAGAAGCAATATTGTCGGGGTCGGTGGTTATTTCCACGTATTCCAAGCCCTCTGTTCGAGCATGCTCGAGCACCAACTTCAGGGCTAACTTAGCGTACCCTTTACCCTCTTTCCATGGCACCACTGCATACCCGATGTGCCCGAGGACGTGAGGGGGAAGAGTGGATGTACCCGGCTGCCACCTGAATCCGATCGAGCCACAGAACTCACCGTCCCAGAGCCAAAGTCGGTATCCAGGAATCCGTTGCGCGATCGAGCCATCGGGGAGTTTGACCGGCGGGCCTTCGGCCTTCCGATCGGTGAGCTGCTCTACAAACACGTGCGGGTCCTTTTCAATTGCGGCGAGTTCATCCAGACTCGCAGCAGCGCCTCTGGCATTGTCGGGAGACCAACCACGCTTCAGCGCCGCGACATAGCTCGGCAAGTACTGCATCGAGGGACGAACAAGTTGCATCGGGGAGGACGATTGCGACATGCTGGCTTCCATTAAAGTGGCCTAAGGAGAAAGAGATAAGCCACCCAGCACTTTGACAATTGGCGTGCGCATGGATCAAAAGCTTACGACAAAGTGCTGGGTTGGCTTCATCGGCTGGTTAAATCCTATTACGTCGCTTTGTGAAGTGCTCACGCAAAAAGGATAACGTGTAAGCGTCTCGCTTCTGTAGGTCGCGATCAATCTCAGAGACACGTTCACCGCAAAAATCTTGTGTACCTTCGACGAAGTCCGCGATCGCCACGGCGAGAGCACGGCGTGCGCGACTGATACGGGAGGGTTCGTCGCGCTCCAATAGTTTTAGAGGTGACCCAGGCGTGATGAGCTCCACAGGCGCATAATGCTCGACGAAATATTCAAAGGATCTTTTCAGACGCACGTAGTCGAGATCAGGAAACACGGCAGGATCTAACGAGAATTAGACGACAACGCTTCGTCTAATCCAATCACTTCTTCCGCGTAAAAGGCTTCGCCTCACGCGGTTCGAAGACGGTGCTTGGTAAAATAATTGCGAAGTTGCGGTCTGTTGAATAGCCAATTTAGAGACCCAAGTCTCGTTCCGAATGAAGCACGTAAACGTAAAACATTTTCTCGCTTTAATTCTAATGGCCGCGTGAGGCGGAGCCTTTTACGCGGAATTCGCTTCCTGGTTTCCATTCAGGAAACTTGTCGCCATTGGCTACTTCGTAACCAACTTCGAATACAAGTTGAACATCTTGCACGGCGCCGGAGAGATCCCAATCGGGATGAATTTCGTCGGTGACCTGGTGGTAATCTGTGGAGTCAAATTCGTCGGACCGGAGTGGCGCGGTCTCGGTGCGGGAGAGAAGATGTTCACCTTTGCCGATGTAAAGTGAGGGCAGGCCGACTTTCGAGAATTCGAAATTGTCAGCGCGATAAATCTTGCCTTTGTCAGGTCGGCTGTCCGGGATCGCGCTCCGGCCCTGCCCTTTGGCCGCGGCAGCGAGAAGATCGTCGAGCGTGGAAAAACCAAGACTCAGATCCTCAATGTCGCGCGCTTTGCCCCAGACGTTCATGCTATCGAGGTTGATGTCCGCCAGCGTTTTCTCCAGGGGATAGAGCGGGTGCTCCGCATAGAATTTGGCACCAAGCAATCCCGCTTCTTCGGCTGTCGTTGCCATGAACAACACTGACCGTTGCGGCGGCGGATTTATTTTCATGAAGGCGGCCGCGAGTTCTATGACGGACGCAACGCCCGACGCATTGTCGATCGCACCGTTGAAAATCTGATCGCCCTGCAATTCGGGATGGCTGCCGAGATGGTCCCAGTGCGCGGTGTACATGACATATTCACCGTTTAATTTTGGATCGCTTCCTTCCAGTTTGCCGATGACATTGTGCGATTTAAACGAGCGAACCTGTTGTTTGATCTGAATGTTAGCCTTGGCATTCAGGACTACGGGTCGAAAATCTTTGGCAATCGCAGATTTCTTGAGGCTATCGAAATCCTGCCCGGAGTCGGCGAATAATTTCTTTGCAACGTCCAAGGTGATCCACGAACGCGCGGACACGGCGTCCATGTTCTTGTTCGCATTGTCGAGCTCAAAGTTTTCTTTGCTCCAGCTCGATCTCACCACCTGCCATGGATAAGCTGCGGGTTCCGTTTCGTGAATGATGATTGCCGCCGCAGCGCCTTTTTTCGCTGCGATTTCGTATTTGTAAGTCCAGCGGCCGTAATACGTCATGGCCTTACCCTTGAACATTTTGTCGTCGAGTTTTGACGGATCTTTTGGGTCGGGAACCGGCGGATCGCCGATCAACATGAGCAGCGTTTTGCCGCGTACATCGGCATTTTTGTAATCGTCCCAGCCGTACTCCGGCGCGACGACGCCGTATCCGACGAAGACGACATCTGATTTCTCGATCTTGATCTCCGGCTGGAGCCGCGCCGATGAAGCAACGAAATCATCTGGATATTTCAGATCCATCGACTTGTCGCCAATGACGAAAGACATTCGTGGTTCGCTTTTGATCCCGGCGAGGGGAACTTCCTGCGTGTATGTCCCGTCGGGATTTCCCGGCTTAAGTCCGATCTTTTTGAACTGATCTGTAATGTATTTGACCGAAAGGTCTTCGCCTTTTGTCCCCGGCGAACGCCCCTCGAATTCATCCGATGCGAGAACTTTGATGTGCGCGAGCAGACCGTCCGGCGTAATCGCCTCAAGCCCCGGCTGCAAACGATCTTTTAATTCATCATTTCCAAGGAGCGACGCCGCGGTGGAGAAAAAGATCGCCAGTAAGAAGCGCGAAATCTTCATGCTCGTTCATTAGCGGTGCTTCGCGACCGCGGCAAATCTATCCCGCGATCGTACTCAACGTGAGCCGGCTCCGAATCTTTTCAAAAGTCTCATCTCTGTCCATACCGGTGATTGGCTTCTGAAACGTGCGGCGTGCCCAGTCCATCAGCCGCGGGCCAGATATCTCGGGATCTGCTGGGTGAACATTGGAATACCAGGACAGCAACCAGTCGGATCGAGGAAATAGGTGAAAGTGGACCGAGTGGTTTTCTTCCGCAAAAAGCGCGCAGTAAACCCGTTGCGGGTGAACGACTGCTTCAATCGCCCCAGTGGCCGCCACGAGTGTCGCGCCTAGTCCCGCTTGGGCGTCAGGAGAGAGTTCGGTGAGCGAAGAGACCGGCACGCGTGGACTGATGATCAAGTACCCAGGGATCGGACAACTCGCACACGGCTCGATGCGAAAGTGAGCGTTCGTGAAGATGTTTCGCTTTGCGATTGGGTCAGCGGACACGGGAGTCACCTAACGAGACAAAACTGAGCCATCGCTGGCGGGACCGAACATTGCTTGACTCTCAACTATCGTCTCTTGACGCTCAACTTTCTCAGTAACCACGGCCAGCGGTTGGCTGCAGGGCCTGGCTAGGAGACGCGTATAGCTTCCGTGTGATGCATCCTCTACTAACGGTTATTCCTGGGGCCGTTCCGAGACATTAAAGAAATTCCATTCCCACGTCTTGGCGTTATCCGCTGAGAAGGCCTGACCCCACACCGGGCGTACTTTGTTCCGCGCATCCCAACGGAAGACGACGATGATCGGTTTGCCATTGAGTGTGTCTTTGCCAAAAAAATGGCCGACGCCGTTTCGATCGAACGAACCGACGACCGGAGGATCGATCTTTCCCGTGTTGCTCGCGATCCAGTAGAGACTCCACAGTCGTGTCTTCGGGTCGAATAATCGCAGGGTGAGACCTTCGAAGAGTTTGCCTCCCATTCCGGGGAACTGGATGGTCGAGTATGTATCCATGTCGGCCGCACCGTTGAGAATCTTCGCATTCACATCCGAGGACTCGAACTCCGTCCAGTCATGGCAATTGGCCAGCCGCTTATCCAGGTGCCGATTGTGCATGTTCCATTTCCCGACCAGGAAATCGAAGTCGTTAGGCGAGGAATTCGGCGAAGCAGTGATCTTGAGCTCGCCCTGAGCATCGAATTCCACTTTGGGAATCGGGATACTTTCGTCCGCCGTCAGCTCCTTGTCTTGCGCCAGAGCAAAATGGGAAAGGGCCACGACCAGACTGATGATCAGGCAATTTCTGGGAACGAAAATGTATCGCATCGCTCAACCTAAAGGTAAAAGTGGGAGCAGCAAATTGCCGCCGTTTCGGTATGTCGGGAGGGGCACTGCGTGACGGCATTTTGCCGATCACCGAATAACTATTTGTCGTCCTCAACTTCGACCACCATTACCTCGATGGGGTGATCGCCCACATTAATGTCCCTGTGCATGGTGTTGGGAGGATTGGCCGGCAGCCAATAAGCTTTTCCTGTCTCCCAAACGTGCGTTTCAGACGTGCCGGATTGATCCTCGATCTTCATTGTGCCGCCTTGGAGAGGAACGATCACCCGACCGTGGTCGTGGCGATGCAATGGTAATGGGGCGTTCGGAACAATGGTGGACTTCCAAACCTTGACATGGGAGTTCTCGAACTGTGGAATCCGCTGCGTTGCCACAGGCCCATCTGCAGAACCAGACCGCGGATGCGGCGAGGAGAATGGCAATGATTCCAATCGCGTTGAGAGCGACGGTACGATTCATGTTGAGTTGTCGGCATCGGCGTGGCCGCTGCCAAGCGTATGCAACTGGTAATCGACGATACCGTCGCCGTTCCGGTCGTAATAGGTGGACGGTCCATTGCTCTGTAGATGGAGTATCGTGCGAAGCGCAGGAGGCCAGTAGCGCGATTACCCCAAACGCTGCGAGAAAGCGCATGTGATCTAACGCCGGGCTCAGGTGCGCGCCTCGGGTCGCGCGCCGGCCAACCGTCCGTAATCCAAGCGCCCGCGCGTCACTACCATGAGCACTACGCCTACCGCCCCGAAGCCGATGATGAAGGGAAGGGCGCTCGATACTGTGCGAGCGGGGAAGATCTCGCCGAGGGGAACAGTGAACGCGTCGATAGAGGTGTGCACCAGTATCGCCAGAAGCACGCTGGCTCGTGTGTTGTTAAACACCCACGTTATTACTATCGTGAACGTGATGGCGGTGACGATGAACAGTGTTATGCCGAGGATGCCGCCGCCGCCCGACGAGGTGGCCCAAGACGGGACCAAAAACTCGCGCAGATGCCACAGGGCCCATAGTACGCCCAGGATAACCGACGCGAGAAGCGGCCCGTGCAATGCCTCCATGCGAGCAAGCGCGAAGCCGCGCCAGCCTATTTCCTCGAACAGCGGTCCTCCCAGGACCACCACGAAGACGTAGGTGACGAGATAGCTAAGCAAGTAGGAAGGACCACCGAGGGCCCCAAGGTTCGGCAGGTCCCCGGAGTAAATCATCGTACCTAACAGCATGATTAGGGGGACACCCAGGAAGTAGAACAGGTACCACGGGATGCCCACCCGCCACAACACCAACTGGCCTAGCAGACGGCCCACGCCCTCCCTCCCTTGTGTCGTGGCCGTCATAATGAACGCAGAGAGGCGTGGTCCTGCAAGGATGCCAGCGGCGAGTAACAACCTCGCCGACGACGTCGGAACGCTCAATCCTGGCGGGAGCACCTTGGCACCATCCTCGCCGAGCACCCACGGCGACCACACGATCCACGAGAAGGAGTAAGCCATCATGAAGAAGGAGACCAGCGGATAGCGGGCGAGCACGCCCTGGTGTGAAGCGGCCGGCTGTACGGGAGTGGCGGTGGACATGGCGAGGCTCCTCTTATAAGGCGAGACTCGTCAGCCCGCCCAAATCAGCTGAAGCAAGCATCGGCTATCAAGCACATCCCCTAAATGAGCTAGATTTGTATTCAATGTTATTAAGTAAGCTTCCTAGAATGCTTCTTCTACCCAGTTGATGGATGGGGGCCGGAGTACCAAGCTCCGGCCCGGTCGATTGGGCTACTGCCCTCGTAAACCGCGAGATCTCGTGTCGCACCCAAACGAGAAGGAGATAAGCCCACCCAGCACTTTGAGAATTGGCGTGCGCATGGATCAAAAGCTTACGACAAAGTGCTGGGTTGGCTTCATCGATTGGTTAGACCGGAACAGTTGCATATCGCCATCAGTCGGTGGGGACAAGAAGCGCGGAACCACTAATCATTCGCCCCTGGGCTTGCCAACTGCCAGTCATGCGGCGCAAAACATCGTATTCTTCCAACCGTTTGCTTCTCTCAGTGTGGTAAAACGTGAACCTCAGACAAACTCGCAACCTCAATGGAATAGATCTTGTCTCCGGGCGATGACCTTCTGTCCTCAGCTATGGCAGCGCGAGGGTCTGATTTTGAGAGGCTCTGCGCGCGACCATAAATAGTATTCCATCGAGGACGAGTGCCGGCGGCGGTTGCAGTGGAAGTTCAACATACGATGCAAGCAGGAGCACCAACGTTAGAGAAGCGGCGGTGCTACGCATGAGGTCTAACGACCCAAGCTCAGCGACAGCCACCGGACGGCGCGGGTGGAGCGCACAGGCGATGCACAAGTTACCGGCGCCTCTCGATCGGAAAGCGCGGTGACTGTTCGCTGCAGCGCCCTTGTTAGGCCACCTTTGTGGTCTCATACAAGCTGCTCAAAAACAAATCTGTATCACTGAAATCCGGGAACACGCAAACCGCTCCCTCGGCAGACAGGTGTGCCGCGCGACCATCCGTGGCGATCCCAATAAACGGAATGCCTACGCTACGACATGCGCGGGCGTCCCAGACATCATCGCCAACGTAAATAGCCCTGGCGATTCTGCCATATCTCTCGGCGGCCCTTTGCATAGACAACCTGATGATGGACTCTCTGTCCAATGCATCGTCGCTCGACGCTGCAGGATAATCATCGTAGCACAGGCCGGCGCTTGTCATTTTGAGGCGCGCTGAGTCACGCCATGCCCCCGTAGCAAGGGCAACCCGATGCTCTGCGCTATCAGCCAGGCGCGAAAGCAATAGAGGCGCTCCTGTGACTGCTGCGAATGCAGCTTCGGATGAAACCCGTGCCAGCAAACCTAAAAAGTGCTGACGGAACCTTAAAATCTCGTTCGGCGAAGGAGGCCGTCCGGCGCGGGACTCGTAAATCTCGTGAAAAACGCCGGAATCAGTCGCGTGTTTGTATCGAGACCAGTCAGTGTCAACATCGTTGAAGCCGCACACCTCAACGAGCGAACGCACAAAGCACTCTTTATCAGCCTTCGTGGTCTGCGTCAGGGTGCCGTCAATGTCGAATATGACCAAGCGCATGGAAGTAGCCTAACGAGAATTTGACCCAACTTTTGGGCCTTTCAAGAGAAATACCCAAATTTTGGGTCTAATCCGGCTTGGGTTTTCTCCAGGCAACAGAATCGGCGTCACGATCACAATGTTAGGGTCGCCGCCGAACTCCGCAGCATGGATTAGCCGAAGCGACCGGCGATGTAGTCTTCGGTCTGTTTTTCGCCGGGGTTGGTGAAGATTTTCACCGCTTGCCGTCGAACCGGAGGTGGTGTTAATGGCCGGCTCGGCCTCCGATTTCTTGGAGGTGGATGTCGCCGAGTTGACGCGAGAGAGCCGTCTGCTTTTCGGCTTGCGACCGAATGATGTCGACGTATTCGAGGCCCGCCTGCCGATACAATCGCAAATTCACGAGGTTCTGTCCGAAAAAACCGAAGCCCTCGCGAAAGAGGAAAATTGTGATCAATGTCAGTACGAGGATGGCGACGAGCGCGTTGCTCCCGAAGAAAGCGCTTATAGCCAATTCGGCAGTTCGCCGTCGGTATCCAGTCGCGCTTTTTCCGGCAGGAATCGACAACTCTTGCGCGATTGTTTCCACACTGGCGACGATGCGAAAGCGCCAGAATACCGGCAATGGTTTTTAATGTTACGATTCTGTGACAGCAGAGTGATTTTTATCGCCAAAGGCGCGACTTTCATTTCAGAGCCTGGGGTAACGCCCCAGGATTCATCCAAGTCGAAGAAACACCAGCGCTGAAAGCGCGACTCATTCCGCAGGAGTTTTCTAATTGAGACATGTGGGCGCGCATTGAATCGCGGCTTTCAGCGCTCGTTATTCAATTAACTCGAACACCTGGGGCGTCGCCCCAGGCTACATCTGACATATCGCCTTTGGCGCTAACATTTAATGCGCTGCGGAGTTCCAAGGCCACCGTTATTCAGCGCTTTTCTCCTGGAACCTGTTGTCGTACTGGAGCGATGTCCGGAAGGTCCGGAGGAGCCTCCGCGGCTCGATAAACGGTTCGGCCGGGGTCTTGTCGAACAGCCTCACCCGATCCGAACAGACCGCATCCGGCAATAGCAAACGCAACCGCGATGGTGCATGCAACGGGAAGCTTTTTCACTCAGCCACATCATTGAGGCGCAACCGGAATGTCGCAAGTGAGAGCTCACTTGCTTGCGGTCCACTCCCACAGCCTTGGCAATAACATGTCACGAGTTTTTTTCGCGATCGCCATCTGGTTGTCACTGTGGCGTGCAAGCATGAGGCACAAACCTCAAACCAACCAATGAAAAACCAAATCAATATCAAAAACCCACGACTAATGATCGACCTCGTGAAACGCGCCGCTGCCGTTGTGACCGCTGCGTCAATGTTCGCCACTCCCGCCGGATTCACATTTGCCGCCCGACCAAACTCCGGGAGGCAAAACAGCGAACACGCCGTCCAGCGATTGCGACACATCATCGTCATTTATCAGGAGAATTGGAGCTTTGATTCGCTGTACGGACAGTTTCCGGGAGCGAATGGACTGCAGCACGGTTTCGATACGCTGCCGCAGTACGACAAAACCACGAACTACACCTCGTTGATCTATCAGACGCCGCGTCCGCTTAACAACGGCGTCGCCGATCCAAATTTTCCCAGCAGCCTCAATGGTCACCTCGGGTGGTGGGCTGATCACAACCTGAGCTTGCCGCTGGCCCCATTTGATTTCACCAACTACATCGGTGCGAACCTGAAGACCGGAGACGTCGTTCACCGATTTTATACCGAGCAATTGCAAATCGATAACGGCGTGCTCGAGACAAAGAAAAACGATCTGGCGAAGTTTGTGACTTGGAGCGACAACCCGGGGCTCGTTCTTTCCTACGTGGACGCAACGGATCTGCCTGAAGGAGCGCTCGCGCAGCAGTACACGATCTGCGACAACTTTTTCCACTCGGCGTACGGCGGTTCGTTTCTCAATCACCAGTGGCTGATCTCAGCGCAAACGCCGCCGTGGACGACCGCGATTCCATCAGGCTGGCAATCCAGTTACGATCCGGCGATCAAAGTGTTGCACGACAATCAGCTGACGATTGACGGCCAATATGCCGTTAACACGATCCAGCCAGCAAAGGCGCCGTTCTCGCCTGGCACGCCTAATCCGGCACTGCGTCTGCTGATCAACAATACCGATCCGTCACAACCTGGATACGTCGTCACGATCGGCAACCGGCTCGATGACGCCGGGATCACCTGGAAATGGTACGCGGGCGGTTGGAACGCTGCGCTCCAAAACAACACGCAGGCGGCCAACGATCCAAACATCATATTTCAATTCCATCATCAGCCATTCGCCTATTTCACCAAATACGCGCCGTTCCTCGATGCTCCGAACGCAAATTACGCTACGACGCCGCCGCTAAATCCGGACACCACAGGACCGAACGCGCATTTGCAGGATGAAACACAGTTCCTGGCCGATCTGCAGCACAACAGACTGCCGGCAATCTCGTTTATTAAATTTGCCGGTATCGATAATGAGCATCCCGGCTACACCGACGTCGTGACAGGCCAGCAGCATGTAGCCGATATCGTCAATGCCGTACGGAACAGCAATATTTGGAACACATGCGCGATCATCGTGACCTATGATGAGCACGGCGGTCGGTGGGACCATGTTGCCCCGCCGGTTCGCAGCGACAGTTGGGGCACCGGCGTTCGGGTTCCTGCCATCATCATCTCGCCCCTGGCGCGAAAAGGCTTTGTTGATCACAGGGAATACGAAACCGTCTCGATCCTGAAGCTCTTGGAGTTCCGGTTTAATCTCGAGCCATTGTCGACGCGCGACGCCGATCCTGGTGTGAACGATCTCGTTGACGCATTCACTGAGTAAATCGGCCTCAGTTGCGAAAGGTTTTTGGAAGCACTGGTTAGGTTAAGGCAGTGAAAGCAGAGTGGAGCGCTCCGGTTCGAGCTTTTCGGGGCGCCCGCTCATTTTTGCAATCAAATCATTCATTCTACTTGGAAATTGCGGTGGGCAGAGGACTGCACGCCCTACCCTTCCGACGCGGGCGGTAGGGCGCGCCACTCCGTGCGCGCCGAACACACTCGTTCTGCCACATAAATGTAACGCTAATTGTTTTGCCGAGTCGCCTGCGGATTTGTACGTTTCGACCTGATCACGGCATGGCGTTGACTCTCCCCGGACGCGATTCAGGACCAAATGTCAACGCACAGCAGCGTTTCTCGTTTGGCGGAGCGCGACAGCAAGTTCGAGGACCAAAGCGCTATCGCGCCGCGTGGATTTCCGACACGCACCTGGGCACACGCGGCTGCAACGCCGCTGCGCTGCTGGACTTTTTGCGCGAGACCGATTTCGACACGCTATACATCGTGGGCGACCTGATTGATATGTGGTCGCTGCGGCGGGCAATTTACTGGCCACAACAGCACAACGACGTGATCCAAAAAATTCTGCGCAAAGCCCGCAAGGGTGCACGCGTAGTTTACATCCCGGGAAATCACGACGAGCTGGTGACGAGCTTTTGTGGGACCTACGGGAACATTGAGATCATGGAGCGCGCGATTCACGTGACCGCCTCAGGCGAGCGCATCTTAATAATTCACGGTCACGAACTGGATGTCGTAGTGTCCGGCAGCGGCCGGATGAAGTGGCTCGCGTTCGCGGGTGATCTTGGTTATCAATTTCTGCTGTCGCTCAATCCGGTCATCAATTTTGTCAGGCGGCGTTTCGGTCTGGGCTACTGGTCGCTCAGTGCCTATGCCAAGCGAACGGTGAAGGACGCGGTAAGCTTCATCGGAAAATTCGAAGCCGCTGTGGCCCATTACGCGGAGCGGTACCATGTGGACGCGGTACTGTGTGGGCACATCCACAGCGCAGCGATCCGCAAATTCGGCAGGGTCGCGTATTACAACTGCGGTGACTGGGTTGAAAGCTGCACGGCGCTGGTTGAAGGCGACGATGGCATGATCGCGCTGGTCAATTGCCATCCGTTTTCCGCGAGCGTGCCGGCAGTAACTCCTACGATCAACTCAGCGCAGCCGAAGCAAAAAACTTGGTGAATATGTAGAATTGTAGGGCGTCTCTGCGAGACGCCTCGGCGTTCGCCGCGGCGAACGACCTACAACGACCGCTTCAACCTTCAACGCTTCAACTAATCACCGGCTTTGTCCGCACGCGAAAGTCTCGACACTGAACGCATCGCGTTTACGATGTTCCGCTCGTGGAAGGGGACACTCGAATGCGAAATAATCGCGAAATTGAACGAAAATTTTTGGTCAAATCGCTGCCAGAAAATCTGAAGCAGTCGCGAAGCTTTGTTATCGAGCAAGGTTATCTGGCGACCGAGTCGGCCGGCCGACAGGTTCGCCTGCGAAAGACGGGGAGCACGACTTCTCTCACGTTTAAGGTCGGTCGTGGCAGCCATCGCGAAGAACGCGAGATCAAGCTCAGCCCAAAACAATTCGCAGCGTTGTGGCCTGGGACGGCCGGGAGAAGACTGCGAAAGGTGCGCTATGAAATTCCCTGGGACAATGTCATGATCGAAATCGATATTTACCGCGGCCGACATGCAGGCCTCGTGGTGGCCGAGGTAGAATTTCCCAATACTGCTAGCTGTCGCAGGTTCAAAACGCCGTGGTGGTTTGGACGCGAAGTCACTGGCGAAAAACGTTATAGCAACGTGCGGCTCGCTCTAAAATAGCAAACACCATGGGCTTCCGTTTGAAATTGCGCGAACCGTTGCCCGAAGGACTCAAACGAGTTTTCCGGGAAGAAATCGACTCGGCTCTTCAGTTGTGTCACCACCCCGCCAAAGAACGCGGCGTCACTGTGCACGAAGTGCGCAAGCATCTGAAAAAGCTGCGCGCGGCAATGCGGCTTGCTACTGCTCAGGTCGGCAAAAATTGCCATGCAGACGAGGATCGTTGCGTCCGGAAGATCGGGCGACTTGTCTCCGACTTGCGCGATGCGCAGGTGCGATTGCAAACGTTCACGGAGCTGCGCGATAAGGCAGCGAAAAAATCCCAAAAGCCAGTCTTTCCGCGCACCGAGGAATTGTTGTTGCTCGAACGCGAGAGTTTTTCTGCAGCG
>JBKPBJ010000303.1:0-10912 GCA_046726875.1 Verrucomicrobiota bacterium | reverse complement strand
CCGGGAGCAAATCGCGAGCGCAGCGGCGAAATCGAGCCGATCGGCTGATGATGTTGAACTGGTCGCGATCACAAAGACGCATCCGGCTGAGAAAGTGCGCGAGGCGATTGAAGCCGGCCAAACTCTCTTCGGCGAAAGCCGCGTGCAGGAAGCACGCGCGAAAATTCCGGAGCTACCGTCGACTCTTCGTTGGCATTTTGTGGGGCATCTCCAGAAAAACAAAGTGCGCCAGGCTGTGCCGCTATTCGAAATGATTCACAGCGTCGATTCGCTTGCGCTGGCGCAAGACATGAACCGGATTGCGGAAGAAGAAGGATTGTATCCGCCAGTTTTGCTCGAAGTGAATGTGGCGGGTGAGGGGAGTAAATTCGGATTTGCGCCCGACAAGTTGCGTGAGCAAATCGAAGAGCTGCTCGGGTTGCCCCGATTGTCGATCGAAGGGCTGACGTGTATTCCACCGCTGGCTGTGGAATCGGAAGATTCGCGGAAATTTTTTGTGCAGGTTCGGGAATTGCGGGATTCGCTCGAGAAGGAATTCAGTGTCAAGCTCCCGCAGCTTTCCATGGGAATGACAAATGATTTTCGTATCGCAGTTGAGGAAGGGGCAACGCTGGTGCGCGTCGGTACGGCGATTTTTGGTGGGCGGTCGAAGGCAAAACGCGAATTGTAAGGCGTCTGTGTCAGACGCCGCTTTTAAGATGATAAGATCGGCATATGCGACTTGAGCCAACCAACATCCAACAAATCGGAGACGAACTGGCGATTGCCTGGAACGATGGCACCGAATCGTTTCTAAAACTCGAAGTGCTTCGGCGCGCGTGCCCGTGCGCGGCTTGCGGCGGCGAACCGGATGTGCTGGGCCATATCGCGCGTCCGCACGTACATTATACGGACCAAAGTTTTCAGCTTGCCGCGTCCGAGCTCGTGGGCGGTTATGCATTACAGCCGCGTTGGGCCGACGGACACAGCACCGGGATTTATAGCTTTACTTACCTGCGCCGTCTGGCGCAGCATTCTGACTGAAACTCAAGCGACAAACCGTGATTTATCTGTGAGCCGGATGCTGAAACTCGCGATCGTTATCGTCTGCTTCTCATTATGTGGAGCGGGCACGTTCATCGTGTGTAAGCCGCGAGAAGAACGATCGCAGCAGAAAACCAACGTGATGCCCATCAAAAATCCGGAGCTCATCAAGCGGAACTGGATTAAGGTCTAAGCAGGTGTAGGGGCGGCCGTGTCGGCCGCAACAACTTTGTTATGATAAAAGGCCGCCCACCGAGACCGGGGCAGATTTTCCAGACTTATGCTCCGCCTCTTCTTTCGTCACGATCTGCACAATTCATCGGCAGAAGATCGGAGATTTAGAAGCAGCCCGTCACGCATTTCAAGCCTACGTCGACCGCGCTCGTGACGAATTTGGTGTGGCCGTCGGAAGATATCTGATCATGCCGGGTCACATGCATTTGTTTGTTCGAGGAGGAGATGACTTTAAACTGACGCAATGGGTGAATGGGTTGAAGCGAGCAATCTCAGTCGCGCTCGAAGCGACCAACAAACGTCCGCTTTGGCAGCCGGGATTTTTCGATCATGTGTTGCGTAACGACGAGAGTTACAGCAAGAAATGGGAATACGTGCGCGAGAATTCTGTGCGTGCCGGACTAGTCGTACGGCGGATGAATGGCCGTGCCAAGGTGAACTTGTGGTGATCGATCGCGCATAAATCTTGTGCGGCCGACACGGCCGCCTCTACACAGGAATCGTCACTCGCAACAGACTTGTATCGGGCGCGAGTGGTGTCAGTTGCCGGTCATCTAAATGAGCTGGGACTAGAAAAATTTCTCCCGGCGCGAGGTTGGCGTTGGCACAGCTGAGATTTCCGGTGAGACAACAAATGATCGCGAATTGCCCGAGCGGCGCTGCTTCGCGGGATTCATCAAGATTCCATTTTCGGATCTCGAACAGGCTATGGCTGATAAGCAATTCGTCTTCCGATTGGATCAGCTCCGGCTGCATATCTTCGAAATCGATGCATTGAATCGCCTGATCAACGTGCAAATCCCGGTTCGTGCCGGTTGCCGGGTCAGTGCGGTTCCAATCGAACACCCGGTAAGTCGTATCGCTATTCTGTTGGATTTCGATTAGCAGATTACCGGCACCTATCGCGTGGACACGACCGGCGGGAAGGAAAACGGTATCGCCTGGCTGGACGGCAATTTTATGAACGTGATCGATTATGGTGCCCTCACGTAATTTCTCCTCAAACCTGTCGCGCGTGATCGGCTCACGAAATCCAAGGAAAATCTCGGCGTCCGGATCTGCGGCGACCACGTACCAAAACTCGCTCTTCGGCTCGCCGCCCAGTCTACTGGCAACATTTTCCGGCGGATGCACTTGTAGCGAGAGCTTCTCCTGCGCATCGAGAAGTTTAATGAGCAGTGGAAAGCGATTGGGGAGCGCACGCGCCTCGCGTGCCGTTTTCGGCGCCTCGCCGAAAACATCTTCTCGGTGTTGCATCCACAATTCGTGCAGAGTTTTTCCGCACAGCGGTCCGCTGGCCACGACGCTCTGCGCTTCGGGACGATCGACAATTTCCCACGATTCACCGATACGCTTCTGCGGCGGAAGCTTTTTGTGAAATTCGGATTCGAGACGCCGTCCGCCCCACATTCGCTCGATGAAAAGCGGTTCGAAGGTGAGGGGGGTAGTGATTTCGTTCCGCGACATGGTCGCTCAAACGTCGAACGCCCAACCCGCCTTCGCAAACACTACGGCGTGGCAGGCGTCCAACGTCCAATTCTCAATTCAGAACCGCCATGCCGAATCGCCTTCTGCTATTGGACGTTCAGGGTTCCATATTGGATGTTCGGCGTTTCCGTGCTGACCACTGATTTCAGGCGTGTGACCTCTGGATGAAATCTTTCTTCAAATACTGGCTGCCATTGTTGATTTGGCTCGGCGTGATCTTCGTCGGGTCGACCAATGTCATGTCCGCCGAGCACACTTCGCGATACATTGTTCCGTTCTTGCTCTGGTTGAAACCGGGTATGTCGCCGAAGGCAATTTGGACAATTCTCGTCGTTACTCGCAAATGCGCGCACGTGATCGAATATACGGTTCTCGCTCTTCTGCTATGGCGAGCGCTTCGCAGCGTTCCAGTTCTCCGCCCAAAAATGTTCATCGTGTTCGGCGCAGTTCTGGTGGGCTGCGCACTGTTTGCTGCAAGCGACGAATTTCACCAAACGTTCGTTAAATCCCGTACGCCGTCAGTTCGCGACGTGCTCCTGGACGTTGCAGGAGCATTCCTCGGATTGTTGATTGGTGCGAGGTTCGCACGCCGCCATCGTCAACAATTCGGACCCACGGGCTGTGGCATGGAGCTAACTGGACGTTTGTAGTCTGGGGTGCATACCATGGTCTTCTGCTAATCGGGTACCGTCTTTTCGACAGGGCGACAGTAGGAACAGCGATCGATAAAGTTATGAAGAAGCGCTGGTTCGTGCCGTTTAGCGTCGGAGCAATGTTTGCAGCCTTCGTGTTAAGCGCGGCTTTCTTTCGTCCGAAAACTCTTCAGACCAGCGCATATGTGTTAGGTGCGCGGTTTGGCTCCCACCATGTAACCGGGGACTTCCTGCTCACGACCGGCATGATCGTGCTCATTTTCATTTCTCTGTTTCTGGCTGTCGCGCAGGAACGCAGCCGGCTTATCGATCGCCTAGCTTTGCAGCCGGCGCGTGTTCAGATCCCGGCTTACGTTTGCGCATTTCTGGCGCTCGAACGCTTTCCCGCCACTGGGCCGGTGCCGTTTGTTTATTTCCAATTTTGAGCAGCGCACTGAATGTGTGGCGACTGCAAACGACCGAATTTGAAAATGCGAGCGGAAAGAATCGCAAAGCCTTGAATCGGAAATCGAAAATCGGAATTCGAAAATGCAGTGGGCCTGACTGGGCTCGAACCAGTGACCCTGCGCTTATCAAGCGCATGCTCTAACCAACTGAGCTACAGGCCCGGTTTGCGGAAGTGAACAGTGATCGGTGATCTGTGATCGGTCAAGTGGTCCACCGCAAATCAGATCGCGGATCACTGTTCACTGATCACATCTTTCGAGTTCGCCTTCGCCAACCGCCTTCGCATGAAGCTACGGCGTGTCGAGAGGCTACGGCGGGACACTCTTCGCTCTGCTCTATGACGCGAGCGAAGACTGCATCCGAAAAATGCGTCCGGCGCAGCAAACATTCAAAGGTGTTTCTTTACGAATGCTCGTCCGGAGGCAGATTTCAGATCCCGCTCGAGTTTTGCAGCGCGGACTCGATAAGAAATGGCGATGTAGCTTTTCAACCGCCAAGGTTTCCATTTCGCAGTGTGGAGCACGCGGGCGGCGTTATGATTTTGTAACCGATGCGGAAGATCATTAGTCAGCCCTGTGTAGAATCGTTTCGGATCAATCTCGCTTTGCAGAACGTAAATGTAGAAAAAGTTCCCAATCGAAAATTGGCTTGCCGAGTCGTAGCTCGCCGCGTTTACGTCGACAAGGCGAAAGCAGGTCCGCCTACGCCAAGGCTACGGCGCGACAGCCCCGAAAGCTTTCGCGGCTGGAGGCAAGGGGATTCGAACCCCTGACTTCCAGCTTGCAAAGCTGGCGCTCTACCAACTGAGCTATGCCCCCGCAGGAATTGCAGATTGTAGGTTGAAGATCGCAGATTGCAAAGCGCACGACCTTACCATCAATGGATCGCCCAAGCCGGCTCGGACTCACCAGATCCGGACGCGTTGGTTCGGTGCGACGAACATTTTGTCACTCGATTGAACTTTGAACGCGTCGTACCAGAGATCGGTGTTTCGAGCGGGACCAATCACGCGAAATTGACGAGGAGAATGTGGGTCGCTTACAACCTGCTTCTTGACATAATCGTCGGTGACTTTTCCGCGCCAGGCCTGCGCCCATCCGAGAAGCACGCGTTGATCGCCGCTATAACCATCGAGGACCGGCGACGGTTGTCCCTTGAGCGAAGCGCGATAGGCGTCGAGCGCAAGCGTGAGGCCGCCCAAGTCCGCGATGTTTTCGCCCATGGTCAATTCGCCGTTCACATGCACCCCGGGAATCGGTTCGTATTTTGAATATTGCGCGCCGAGCATTTTTGCTCGTGCTTGGAATGTGTCCGCGTCTTTCTTCGTCCACCAATCGCGCAACGCGCCGGATGCGTCGATCTTGCGGCCCTGATCGTCGAACCCGTGAGTGAGCTCGTGTCCGATGACGCCACCCGCTGCGCCGTAGTTAATTGCGGGATCAGCATCCGCGTCAAAAATCGGCGGCTGTAGAATTCCCGCCGGGAAGACAATATCCCGTAGACTTCCGTTATAGGCGTCGTTCGTTTGAGGCGTCATGCTCCAATCATCTCGATCGACCGGTTTGGGAAATCGACCTGTGTAAAAATCCCAATCAAGCTGCGCGCAGCGTTTGACATTGCCGGTTAAATCGTCGCTGCGAACAACCAGCTTCGAGTAATCTCGCGGATGATCTGGATAGCCAACCTTAATTGTGTAGGTATCGAGTTTCTTAAGCGCTTCCTTTTTCGTCTCCGGTCCCATCCAATCGAGCTTTTCGATCCGTGCCCGATACGAGGCTTTCAAATTGGTGACGAGATCCTGGATCTTCTGTTTTGCCTCTGCTGGAAAATATTTTGTGGTGTAAAGCTGACCGACCCCGAAGCCCATCGTTCCGAATGTTCCGAAACGATCGCCAGCAAGAAAATCGCCGCCGCTGACTGTTGTGATTGCGCGTTTCCAACGCGCCTGTTGTTCTTTCTGACCGGAAAGTGTTTTGGCGTGTAGCTCAAAGTAAGCGTCGGTGAACGGCCTGGAGAGATACGGCGAGGCGTTATCCGCAATGTGAAATGCCTGCCAGGCGCGAATCGTGTCGATCGCTGTCTTTGAATACACGTCGACAATTTTTGGAAACGCGCTTTTCTCGGCAACGATGACGCGCGTTAGGTTCGGCATCTTTGCTTCAGCGAGAAATCTGTCCGAGGCAAATCCCGGGACGAACTTCTTCAGATCCTGAATCGACATCGGATTGTAAATCGCGTTGAAGTCCCGCTGTTGCGCCTTGGTCCAGCTGGCGTCCGCGATTTTGGTTTCGAAATCGACGATGTCCTTGGCGTTTCTGTCAGCGTCAGGCCAGTTCAACAGTTTCAAAACTGTTGCGACATAATTTTGGTAAGCGGTCTTCTGGGCCGCGAAATCCGGTTTCAAATAGTAATCGCGATCGGGCAAACCGATTCCGGCCTGGGTCAGATAGAATGCGTATCTGTGCGGGTCTTTTAAATCCGCGTCGATTATCGCATTGAAGAGGGAAAATTCGAAATCAGTTGTGGTCCGGCCCATTAGCGCGGCGAATTCGTCGCGAGTCTTAACGTTCTTGAGATCGTTCAGCTCAGGCTCGATCGCTTTCGCGCCAAGTTGGTCAATCCGCGCTTCGTCCATAAAGGAGCGGTAAAAAGCGCCGACTTTTTCCTCGAGCGTGGATGGATTGTCATTCGATTTCGCGCCGAGCGATTCCATCATCTCGTGCAGCCGCTGTTCGGTCAGATCGGTCATTGCGAGCCGGAGCGAGTACGCCGGTTTGTCCGGAGGAATCTGCGTTTTGTCAATCCACGTTCCGTTGGCGAAACGAAAGAAATCGTTGCCCGGTCTCGTTGCCGTATCCATTCCGGCCAGATCAAATCCCCAAGCGCCGTATTTCAATCTCGTCGGGGGTGCATCTTCGGCGTTGAGGAGAGGCGCAGAACAGCAGAGAGCGGCGAGCAGAAGAACGCGGAGAAGTGAACTCATAAATGAATCATTGGTGAAGCGAAACAGTAAACGAACAAGAGCAGGTTGAGAAGTTGAGAGACAGCGCCGGATCACCGAACCGCGCACGAGAAATTGGTCCCGACCGGCGTAGTAATTTGGCGAAAAGAAAAATGCCGGATGTCGCTCAAGCGAGTCGGCATCCGGCACGCGTTGTTTCTCTTGTCTGTTTTATTGTGAAACGGGTACCGCCAAATACGCCGTTAACACGCCCGTATTTGGATCGGCAGCTCTACCTGTAATCTCTCCCTTGTTATTTATGTCTTTCGCGCTTGTGAGAAATGCAGAATAGCCGGGTGCCTTGAGATCGTTCAGGTCTGTTGGTGTGTTGCCGTGATCCCAAATAACTGCACGACAATCAACCTGGTCCGCGTCGCATGAGACACCGACTACCTGCCGGGCTTCATTAATACCGTAGGCCTCACTGTCTACATGTTTTGGTGTACGGTTTGGCAAAGGTTTCAGCTGTCGAATGCCATCTTCCCTGGTCCACATGAAAGCATGTAAGACGTCGCCTTCAACAAACGCGGGGTCGCCGGCAAACCCGACGACATCGCCTCGTTGATTGATTGCTGTCGGCGTATTCCACCACGGGGCTGGCGCATTCGGATAAATATCAGTGACAGTGCCATTTTGCCAAAGCACCGCGTGCTTGGCCGTATGTCTTCCAACGGCCTGGTCGCAGATACCGGAGATGCCCACGATTTGACCATGATCATTGATCGCCGTAGCAGCGCCTGAGCTGTCGCCGGAGATAAGAGGGAGTTCGTGGATCTGATCGGGCCCCAGAGTCCACATGGCTGGGCGAAACTGAAGGACTTGGGTGCAGCAACAGTCGGGGTCTTGAATGCCGTTCTCCGCCCATCCAACCACCTGACCCAAATTGTTGGCTCCTGTAGCAAAGCCATTATTTCCTCCAGGGAAATTGGGCAGTCCCCTCATCTGGTTGTTTTGCCAAACGAATCCGAGGTTGATATAGCCGACGTTGTTAGGCGTACTGTAGAAAGCCGCGCTACTCCAGCTCTCGCCGAGGAGCTGCGGGTCGGCAGTTTGGGAAATACCCACGATGATTCCCGCGGTATTTTTCACGTTCCATGTGACACTACTGTTTGGTCCGCCGAGTGTGAAGAGGTCGGTTAGCAAACTGTTTCGCCACACCGTAGCATGCCGGTCCCTGTTCGGCAGTCTGGCATAGCCTGCCACCCAGGCCTCGTCATTAATACTGTTTCCCCCGTTACTCGTTCCGCCAAGCCCGGGGAGGTCTGACACCTGATATTGCGTTCTCGCCTTTACCGGGACTGATCTCTGTGCAAGGGCGGGTGCTAGAACCGCTCCGCAGCAGACAGCAGCCAGCACGATGAAGAGAACTTTGGTTGTGAATTGTGTTGTCATGTTTGTCTCCTTTGTTGAATTTTCATGACGACACTTTAGGAACCGGCCAGGTGTCACTACCATAGCCACTTCGCAGATTTGGTACGGGCCATTTCAGTTTTGGATGTCTGGACGACGGACCAGCAGATCCAAAACAGTGGAACAATTCACCCCCCTGAAAGAGCGCCTCGTTGCCCGCCGAAATTACTTAATTCAATTTTGAACTAAGCGCCGCAGCGAACTTGCTCAGCCCCTCGCGGATCTGCGCGCGCGACCACGCGGCGAACCCAAATGTGAGCGCGGGCGTCGGCTCTACTTTCATAAAACACGACGACAGTGGCGACGGCCGGAGCCCGATGTCAGTGCATACGCGCGTGATCACCGGCATGTGTTCCTTCTGTCGCACCCAGGCGACGAAGTGTAATCCGGCTTCGGGGATTTCGAGGATGAAGTACTTGCCTAACAATTTGTTGAATTGCTCGATAAAGAAGTCTCTTCGGTCCGAATATAATTTTCGCATCCGTTTGATGTGCGTGAGGAAAAATCCTTCTGTAAGGAATCGAGCCAGTGTCGCCTGATCGATTGCAGGGGAATGTTGGTCCATCACCGCCCGAATCTTAATCATCGGTTCGACCAGTTTGTGTGGCGCGACGATATAACCCAGCCGCAACGATGGGTACAAGATCTTGCTCATCGTGCCTGAGTAGATCACACGACCTACATTATCCAGGCCCTGCAAACATGGGAGTGGGGGACCGGTGTAACGAAATTCAGAGTTGTGATCGTCCTCGAAAATGTAGGCGTCGCACGTGCGCGCAAAATCGATCAAGGCCGTTCTCCGTGCGAGACTCATCGTCATGCCGAGCGGGAATTGATGAGAAGGAGTGACGTAAATTATTTTGGGCGAATGCTGCTTTGACGGTCGCGCGATTGTGATTCCTTCCTCGTCAACAGGTCTTGGCACGACAACCGCGCCGGCAAACCCGAAAGTTCGGCGAGCCTGGTAAAATCCCGGGTCCTCAATCCACGCAACCTCACCGCGATTTACTAATGCCATCGCGCTGATCATCATTGCCTGCTGCGTTCCAGCGGTGATGACGATTTGATCCGGTTCGCAGCGCGCGCCTCTGTAGTCGCACAAATAAGTTGCTAAAGCCTTGCGCAGCTCGGGATCGCCACGGCTTGACGCATACTGGAGCAGATGTGCTCCTTTTTGTGCGAGAACTTGCGCTCTGAGTCGTTCCCAAACTTCGATGGGAAATTCATCCAGAGCGGCGACAGCTGGAACAAAAGAGACGCCGGGCGGCCCGGCGATTCCGAAATCGAACTGCTTACCCACTCTGTGATCCGGAATATCTTTTACACGTTTAGAGAGCCGCGGCGGACGTTCTGTGTGTAGTGCTGCTTTTGTTGTTCGCGCACTTAGGAAGGTTTCAGGCAACGTCTCCGAGATGAATGTGCCCGATCCAACTTTAGATTGAAGATATCCTTCTGCATGAAGCCTCGAGAGAGCGAGGTTTACCGTGAAGCGTGACACTCCGAAATCGGCAGCCAGCGCGCGAGAAGACGGCAGCCGCGACGAATTATGGTTGAAACTTCCCGACGCAAGTTCATCGCGAATCTGCCGGTAAAGTTGTTGATGCAGTGGTTCGGCCGCTGCGCGATCGAGCCGAACCATTTCAAAAGCGAGGATGGAATGGCGACGCCGTTTCCCATGAAGATTCGGCGTTGGATGTTCAATGTTCGGCGGCGTCCGGCGTTTTCTTCCAATCATGAGCAAGAGCATGAGCACGAGCGCGAGCAAGAGCAACTATCCTTCGAAAGTGGTATGGCCATTTCGCTGCAAGTGGACTGTTGACACCTTATCACATGGTCAGAAACTTTCGTTCAAATGCAGACTCAAACGCCGTGTACCGATTACATTGAAACAAAAGGCCTTATTTATTTTGCTCGAATGCTGGACAAGATCCGGCTAAAGGCAGCCGGAAAATTGCCGGCCGATTATTTTACCGGTGTCGAGGATCCGACCCACTTCGATGCACGTTGCACGAGATTTCTCGGCGTGAATTATGATGAGCTTGCGAGGCGAACGCTGCAAGGCGGATCGAATGAGGAAATCCTCGAATGGTGCTTCGCCCGTGGCCGGCGGCCCAGCGATGAGGAAATTTCTATTTGGAATACATTTCTAAGAAAGCGTGGCTGGCGAGATGAGGCGAGCGAGGAGCTCGCTGAGTCGAAGAAAGAAGCGGGTTTCGGCGATCGCGACGACATCCAAACTTGGCTGGACCTGCATGATGCGGAGGAAGGAAGAACGCCAGCTTTCTCCTAAGGACGAGACGCATCATCTGCAGAGTTGTAATGTCGGGAGCGCTACTATTGCCCTCTGCTTCAAGCGATGAAATTGCGGTCTATTTACTGGCTGAGCATCCTCCAATTCACGTTAACCTGCGCAATAGCAGGTGAATCGCCTGCTCCCCCGCGCGATGGATCTCACGACTTCGACTTCCTTATCGGTAACTGGAAGGCTCACGTGCGCCGGCTTCCCGATCGCTTGGTCGGTTCGAATGCTTGGGTCGAGTATAACGGCATCTCAAACCACAAGAAGCTCCTCGATAGCAACGCCAATCTCGAGGAGTTTGCGGTCGACAATCCAGAGAACCATCTGCACATCAAGGCGCAGACACTCAGGTTGTAC
>JBKPBJ010000302.1:0-7207 GCA_046726875.1 Verrucomicrobiota bacterium | reverse complement strand
TCCCTAAACGGGGCGCCTTGAAGACCGAGTTGCTGAAGCAACACTGAGCCGGGACGGACAATGTAATATCCGGTGCGCGGCCCGCGCGCGACGTAACGCGAATCGTCGCGAAATGAAGTGGCAGACGCCGATACGGCAATTGTCAGGAGAGCAAAAGCATAAAGGAAACGCGTTTGCATAATCGATTAGTACGTAAATCCGCGTCGCCGTTGAATGTCAAATCTTTCGCGACAATCTGGCGATTTTCGCCCAACATCAACCGTCCCGCCCTAGGCCAATCTCACGGAAAAGGGCGCACAAGAGATTCTGAAGCGAATAATTGTTGTCCAACTCGATCCAGCGCTCTCCGCCACGCGGGTAACTCGTCGCTGTCAACGTGGCAGTCACGCGACCGCTCTCCTTGAGTAGATAAATCTTTGCGTTGGGCGCCAGTTTGATCCATCCACACGACGGATCGCCTCGAAACCGGGCAACCGGAATGAATTCGCCGCGGCGTCCGGTCGTAACGAATGCATGCCTTGCGAAATCGACGTGGATACCTGGAAACCGGAAATCGAACGGTTGGTCGGTGCGTGGCTCGTTCGCGTCCGCGAAGGGAAAATTGCTGAACGTGATCCGCGCGCCGAGTTCACCGCGCGTTCGTTGAAGGTAGAGCTGGTGCCAGGTCACTGCGCCGTACGCATAAGTTCGCGCGTGATCCGGGCTGGTAATGCTAACCACGTCTGCCATGGCTGAAGCGCTCGTGATGAGAGTAGCCGCCAGCGCGATCGCAATTCGCATTACGTAAATCTAAGGACGCCAGACCCAATCGTCCAGTCTCCGGCTTGCCATGCACGCGCGAGTGCAGCCAAATTAATTTCGAGTTCACCTAATTGTTACCTCGTCGCCATACGGTTGTAACAATCTCTGTTCATCTTTCGCGTCGAAACAACCAACACCTCGCGGCGCTTTCGCCGCACAACCGAAGGAGAAACAATCTTCATGAAGAAATTAACATTGGCGGCCGCCGCTCTCTGCCTCGCGCTGGGCGGAACTGTTGCCCGGGCGCAAGATGCGGGGGCCCTCCTCGACTTGCTTGTTCGCAAAAGGCTTATTACTGACCAGGAAGCCGAGGAAGTGCGCACCGAGCTGGTGAAAGAGTCCGCCAGTACGGCTGCGGGAAAATGGAAGCTCTCGGCACCGATTACTGAGCTCGAGCTCTACGGTGACACGCGTCTCCGCTACGAGTATCGCGCAGGCCGAACCGCCCCCAACCAACCGGTGGCGCCACCTGCTCCCGGCGTGGCAGGGAGAGACGATTGGGAGGAGCGCGACCGATTGCGTTATCGTCTTCGCGTCGGCCTCCGCGGAACGCTGGCTGATGATTGGTTTTTCGGCCTTCGGTTGGAAACTAGCACCAGTAATCGCTCGACGAACGTCACGTTTGGAGCTGACAGCAACAACGGCCCGTTTTCGAAAAACGACGACGGAATCTTCGTCGGCCAGGCATATTTCGGTTACACAGGTTTCCCTGACTTCAAGTTTACCGGCGGTAGAATGCCTAATCCGCTCATAACCACGTCGCTGTTGTGGGACGACGATATCAATCCGGAAGGCCTAGCGGAACAATGGAAGCACACGTTCACTTTCAATTTTGGCGGTGGAGGCGGCGAAGCGGTGCAGGGGTATAGCAAGTATAGTAAGGAAGGCAAGGGCGTCGTAGCAGCGCCAGCCGGTGAGCCGTTCAAACTGAAGCTCGATCTCTTCGCGAACTTCGGCCAGTTCATTTACAGCGGTAACATTATACAAAATGGGCTCGGGCCTCGACCGACCGTGTCGTCTTCAGCCGGAAGCGGGACGGGTCAGACTGGCCAGCTTATCCCAGACACGAACGCCTATATGCTCGCGTGGCAGGCAGGCGCCAGAGTTACTTTCCCGAACAACGTTTACTTTCAACTGGCGCCCACCCTCTACAATTACACCGGCGACGGCCAGTTCTTTAATATCCACTTCCAGGGAGGCTCTCCCCACCTAACGAACGCGGCGTCGCTGGCGCAGAACCAAACCGGGATCAACAGCCTCCTGGTTTTCGATATGCCGATGGAAGTCGGCTGGAAACTTTGGGATTTGCCGATGCGAATCTTCGGCGATTTCGCTGTTAATTTTGACGCTGACGATCGCGCTGCGGCGGCGGGCCACGCAGGCGGTGGCGGCCAGCGATACGCCTATGAAATCGGTCTCGGCGTGGGCCAGCTAAAGGCGAAGAGCGACTGGGAGATCCGCGTTTGGTGGCAGCACAGCGACCAGTTTTCGCTGGATCCCAATTTGGTTGATTCGGACATCTTCGACAGCCGTGTGAACATGCAAGGGGTAGCGGTGAAAGCCGGGTACATGCTGGCGGACGCCATTAGCTTGAACCTCACGTACTCGTATGGCTGGCGCTCTAATGGTAATTACGGCACCGGCGGCATTAACGATATCCCCATTAATCCGCTCGACCAGTACCAAATCTTTCAAGCTGACATGAGCGTGAGGTTCTAAACGTCGACACACCTAAACTATGAAAATTAAACAGCTCGCAGTCACCATAGGGTTGTTGGCTACAACCCTGTCCCACGTAAACGCCGACCGCCTGGTCATCAAAGGGTCCGACACGCTCGGGGCCAAACTGGTTCCGCAGTTAGCGGAACAGTTCAAAGCGCAACATCCCGGCACCACCTTCGACATTGCCGCCGAAGGATCTACGACCGGAATCGCTGCAATCATTGATGGCACGGCACAAATCGGCATGTCGAGCCGGCGCGCCAAGACTTCCGAAGTGGGCGCCGCCGCGTCCAAGGGAAAGCACATGAAGCCAACGATCGTAGCTTTTGACGGTATCGCGGTGATTGTGAACTCGGGAAATCCGATCAAAGGCCTAACGAAAAAGCAGGTGGAACAAATCTTTACCGGTGACGTCACGGATTGGAGCGCGGTTGGGGGATCAGGCGGTAAGATCTCCGTCTACACCCGTAACACTTCGTCCGGCACGTACTCCGACTTTAAGGAGTTGGCGATGAAGAAGCGCGATTACGCCCCTGGATCGCAAAAGATGGCCGGCAACGAACAAATCGCGGCCGAAGTTGGCAAAAATCCAAACGGCGTCGGTTATGTCGGCATGGCGTACATCAAAGCTGGCGGCGTGAAAGCAATGCCGATCGATGGCGCAGTGCCCTCGGCCAAAAGCGTGCAAGCGCACAGCTATCCCTATTGGCGCCCCACATTTTATTACACGAACGGCGACCCGAGTGGCCTGGCCAAGGAGTTTGTCGATTTCACAGTGGGCCCCGGTGGCCAGCGAATCGTAGCGCAGGTTGGATTTGTACCGATCAAATGAATCGATCGTGGTTAGGTTTACGGAAGCCCGTCTGGGATAGAGTGCCCCGACGGGCTTTTTGGCCGTCACTCACGCGCAATCAGTGAAACAAAAAAAACAACGGCACAAGAAAACGCGGGAAGTTTCTCCCGTGACGATGCTCACAGACGAACTAGACGCAGTGAGACGCGACTTGCGCCGGACGATTCGCGCTTATGCCGCGCGCCTGGAGCTCGATCTCGCCGAAAGCATTGCCGCCGTAGCTCGGTACAAGCGCGGCGAAGACTTGTCGCGGGAGCGACTCCACGACATTCGCGATCTGACGATCATGATGCGGAAACGCAAACTCAAACCCGAAAAGGGCCGCCGCAAAGATGTGCGCAAGCTCGACTCGCTGATTCGTGACTTGCAGTCAATCGCGCGACCCGACGCGGATCACAGTGATTCCAAATGAGGCGAGGTTTTCCTCAGGGAATAGCGCCGCTAGTCCTCGCCGTCATAATCGTTAACGCGGGCGGGTCCGCAGCGGTGGCCGCGCTCAGTGCAGATATGATCGTAAGCGTGCCCGATCAAGTGTTGGCGCTGGTAGATCGCGGGAAGTTGATCGCGCGTTACTCAATTTCAACTTCGAAGTTCGGAACTGGCGATTCTGCTGCCAGCTTTCGCACCCCGCTTGGCACGCTGTTCGTTTCAGCAAAAATCGGAGACAGATTGCCTCTGGGCGCAGTCATCAAAAGTCGCATTCCGACTGGTGAAATCGTAACGGTGGATGCACCGGGTCGCGACCCGATCGTTTCACGCGTGATCTGGCTCCGAGGAATGGAAACGCAAAACGAGAAAGCGCGCGATCGCTGCATTTACATCCATGGGACACCGGAGGAACGCCGAATCGGCAAACCGGCAAGCTTCGGTTGCATCCGCATGCGCTCTCGCGACATCATCGATCTCTACGATCGCGTCCACATCGGTACACACGTTCTGATCACCCTGCGCAAGATTCACGATTTCGTTAAGCCGGAAGAACCGGACTTACTGGCGAAAACCGATTAAAGACGCCAATCAACGCGAATCGCTCGCAGTTCGTTGCAGCGGGCGGTTACATGCGTCGGTCGCGAGACTCATTTCGCGATTGTCTCTATTCTAAAGATTGTACGCCAGCTTGTGACTCGGCTGATACAGCTGGATGTCCTCCGCGCCGGGCACGATCATCATGATGACCCGGCCGTACTCGAGTTGCTCGATAGGACCCCGGAACTGCGCTCCTTTCGCACGTAACTCGCCGACCGTCGAATCGATATCGTCGCACATCAACGCGATCGAGTGGTGACGCGGGTAATCGTACGTTTGGCCTTCCCATTCGCTGTGCGTCGGATGCACGCCAATCTCGCTCGGCCCGGATTTGAAAATGAGCCAATTGTCATCGAAATCCTCGGCTACGTACTTCCACCCGAGCACGTCGCGCAAAAACGCCCGCGTTGCGTTAGCATCATCGGAGTAAATCAACGTATGAATTGAGGTAATCATGTCTTGCCGTCCCAGTGTCAGTGCATCAAAGCAGTTTCAAGACAGGAACTCCATTTAATTTATTTTGAAATTCTTCAGGAATTGCGAACTCTGAAGTCATTTTATAATTCACTTCCAAACCGGCTTTTTCCACTTCAACGGCTTCTTTGGTATAGGCTTTCGAGATGGGTTCCATCAATCCGCTTGAACAGGTAATCACGCAATGCCGGGTCGTCGGTTAGGCTCGCGGCTCGCGTGAAGGCGCGGCTCGCTTCATCCTTACGATTCAACAGTTCCATCAAGTGACCGCGTGCGGCCCAGAATGGTTGATAGTTGACGACGGTGCTTTGAGGCAAAGCATCGAGTGCATTCAGCCCGGCGGAAGGATTGCCTGCTTGCGCCAGCGCCACGGCACGTCCTACCGACGCGCCGATGTTAGGCGCGAGTCTGACAAGGCCTTCGTAAAGCAATGCGATTTCCTGCCAATCAATGTTCCCCGATTTGGCGCGAGCCGCGTGAATGGATTGGATTGCGGCCTCCAGTTGGTAATGCCCGGTCCGCCCAAACCCGGCGGCATTCCTCAAAAACTTTTCAGCTTCCTCCGTCAAGTCCACTGACCAGCGTGCGGTGTCTTGCTGGTCGAGCGGAATAAATTCGCCGGTGCTGGAAAAACGCGCCTCACGTCTGGCCTCGCAGTGCAACATCAAGGCCAGCAAACCCAAAGCTTCCGGTTCAGCGGGCATCAGTTGAACGAGAACGCGCCCAAGCGCAATGGCTTCCGATGCCAGTGCGCGGTGCGTTGACGCGGCGTCCGGCAGGCAATCCCAGCCTGTCGTAAATGCGGCGTAGATGGCATCGAGAACGAACGAAAGTCGCTCGGTCAATTCCGGCAAGTCAGGGACGCGGAACGGAATGCCCGCATCGCGAATCTTGGTTTTGGCTCGCACTAGCCTCTGACTCATGGCAACGGGGGACACCAGGAAAGCGGAGGCAATCTTTGCTGCGTCGATCCCAAGCACCACTTGCAGCATGAGCGGCGTGCGTGCAGCGACATCAATGGCAGGGTGCGCGCACACGAAAAGCAGCTTCAGGCGTTCGTCAGGGAAAGACTCGCGCTCCGTTGTCGTCACCTCCGCTTCCTCGGCGAGTTGTAGCAACAAAGGCTCGGCATTTCGCCGGGTTTGTTCCCGGCGGGAGGCGTCAATCAATCGGTTGCGGGCCACATGCAAGAGCCACGCTTCGGGCTTATCTGGAACTCCATTCGTTGGCCAATTTTCCAGAGCGGCAACTAGCGCCTCGCTCAACGCATCCTGCGCATCGGCAATGTCGCCGGTGCGCGAGGCGATATAGGCGACCAGTCGTCCATACGAATCACGCGCAACGGCTTCAATCGCATCATGCGTGGCGGATTCGCTCATCGTTGAAAATGACTTCGATTGCGACAACTAGTGTAATGCGCAGCTGTAATCTGGCCCCGTCTGCGCACAATTTAGACCATTAGCCAGCCACGGAACGCCCTCGCGGCATAGTAAGATTGTGCACCGTTGTGACCCACGAAGACACGGCCGTAGCGGCGATCACAATACAGGGCGCCGCCGAGTTTTCTAATATCAGAAGGCGTTTTCACCCAGCTGGACGTCTTCGTATCGAAATCTCCAAATTTCTGCAGCTCTAGATATTGTTCTTCCGTCAAAAGCTCAATGCCCATGGCCGCTGCCATATCCATAGCTGTGTTTTTCGGTCTATGTTCCTTCCGTGATTCCAGCCCTTCACGGTCGTAGCAAACACTTGTGCGGCCTTTGGGACTTTCCGTTGAACAATCAAAAAAGATGTATTCGTCCGTCTTTTTATCATGACCAACGACATCGGGTTCGCCGCCGGTCCGTTCCATTTCATTGAGTGACCACAGTTTTTCGGTATTAGCTTCCAGCCTTGCTATTACTTTGGCCCATTCGAGACCTTCGTGGCGGTTCATGTTCTTCTCAAAACGGGCTTTCAATGCTCTGAGTAGCTCTTCACGTTGTTTTGGTGACAACTCTTTTTTCATTTCAACGCCTTTCATATAGTTTTCTTTTTAATTGCTGTGTCGTCTTAGGCTGATCTTTTCGAAATAAGTCGTCGAAGGACATCGCCTTTCCACATCCAAAGTCCCGTAAGGATAATGACAGGAATGGCCACATACCGAACAACGGGGGCGTAGTTCGGAAGTTCTTTAGACGGACTATAAATGTAACCAATAATCGGAATCCCGAAGACGATGTGAATCCAGCAAAAGATCGAACGTTTCATGTTGGTTACTCCTTTCGTTACAACGTCGGGCGGCGAGAGCAGGTGATTACTTGCCGCGCGTGGCAAAATACGAACCGCCCA
>JBKPBJ010000301.1:0-3000 GCA_046726875.1 Verrucomicrobiota bacterium | reverse complement strand
GGCGTTTCTCACGCTGCTATCGCGCGCGCGGAGACGCATCGCTTCTTACCGCGTCCGTCAGCAGTCGAAGACGCGCGCCCGCCTGTACACCGATCTTGTCGGGGTCCGTGTGCGCGACATGCACACGATCGACTACAATCTCGCGTTGCTCGAGCCGCTTGGCGTGCGCGCTAGTTCGTCCGGACCACATTTAGACCTGCCGCGAACGGCACACGAAAAAGTTGATGCGCTGCGGCGTGGTTGGAACACTACACGACCTTACGTCATTTTGCATCCTGGTTCGGCGCGCAGAGAAAAGCTGTGGGACCCGGCGCGATGGGCGGAGGTCATTGACCACTTCGGTCAAGTAAACGATCTCGATATTGTTTTGACCAGCGGACCGTCCGCCGATGAGCAGGCACACGTCGCAGCAATTGGGAAGCGCACACGGCAGAAAATCATCGACCTCTCTCGAAAGACAGATTTGCTTACACTGGCCGTATTGATTGGACAGGCGCAGCTACTCGTGACAGTCGATTCGGCTCCCGTGCATTTCGCGGCGGCCACACATACGCCGCAGGTGATCCTGTTCGGGCCAACAAACCCGTTTCATTGGCGTCCCAGAGAAACTCCGGCGCTCATTTTATACGGGAAGTCAGCCGCGCCTGCGACTGAGTTTTTACCAGTTCGCCCACGCTTCGCCATGAGCGAGATCTCGACGGAAGCGGTGATCAGTGCTATGGATTCGCTGCTGTCGTGTCGTGCGGCAGCGCAAATTTCATGAGCGCCGCAAAACGGGCTAGGAAAAAGCAGTCCCTCTGGCAAACGTTACGCGAAGCTTCCGGCTCGTACCGGCGGCTTTACGGTTACGTCAAGCCTTACAAGGGACGGTTTATCGTGGGGCTGGGATTGGGCCTTGCTTACGGCGGAGTGAACTCACTGTTCCCGGTGGCGATTGCCCGGGTCACCAGCACAATTTTCCAAGGTTACGCCCCTAAGCCCATGGGCATAGGCTCGAATCTTCAGGCACTGGATACTGGGCCAAAGATCAATTCCATCGTTCTGATCTGTCTGGCCATCCCGGCGATCATGACCGTGCGCAGCCTTTGTTCCTACGGCAGCACCTATTGCATGCAGTGGGTGAGCAACAAGGTGGTCTCAGATATCCGGGTCCAGCTCTTCAGTAAGATGGTGCGCCATTCGATGGACTTCTTTAACAAGATGCGATCCGGATTTCTGATGTCGCGCATCACTAATGACACCCGCATCATGCAGATGGCTTTGACCAGCGTCAGCAGCGACGTCTTCAAACAACCGATCACTATCATCGGCGCAATCAGTGTGCTGCTTTTGATGGATTGGAAATTCACGTTGGTCACACTGATTCTTTTTCCAACCTGTTTATTGCCACTCCGCATTTACGGACGGCGTGCCAAGAAAGCGGTGCAAAACGAACAGGAGGGCATGGCGCAAATGGCAGTGACGATGCAGGAAACCTTTGCCGGTATTCGGGTGATCAAGTCGTTCGCGCGCGAGTCGTACCAGGAAAAGGAGTTCAAGCGCAGCAATCAACTGCAGTTTTCGCAGATGATGCGCATGATCCGCTCAATGGAAGCGGTTGGCCCGCTGGTCGAGATCATCGCGGCTGTCGGCGTCGGCATGGCGTTGCTCTATGTTTATGCAGCGAACCTGAGCGTCGGCCGTTTCTTTGGGTTGATCTCAGGAATCTTCATTCTCTATGATCCGATCAAAACGCTGAGCCGGATCCATATCGTCATGCAGCGATCCATCGCCGCGACGAGTGCAATTTTCGCCATCCTCGATTCAAAGCCGACTGTTCAGGACGCGCCAGATGCGGTGGCGCTAAAATCGTCTGAAGGACGAATCGATTTTGAAAATGTCACGTTCCGCTATGCAAATACGAACAGAGACGCGATCAGGAACGTGAGCCTGCACATTGAGCCTGGAAAAACATTCGCACTAGTCGGAGCCAGCGGTGCCGGTAAAAGTACCGTTCTCTCGTTGATTCTGCGCCTATACGATCCTACTTCCGGCGCGGTGAAGATCGACGGTCGCGACCTGCGCTCGATCACGCAAAAATCGTTGCGCGATCAGATCGGATTGGTGACGCAGGAGACGTTTCTGTTTCACGACAGCATCTTCAACAACATCCTGTTCGGCCGCCTGCACGCGACGCATGAGGAAATTTATGCAGCCGCGCAAGCCGCGTACGCACACGAGTTCATCATGGCTCAGCCAAAGGGCTATGAGACTGTTATTGGCGACAAAGGATGCCTGCTCTCTGGCGGCCAGCAGCAACGTCTCGCCATCGCGCGCGCTATTCTGAAAAACGCGCCGATTCTTTTGCTCGACGAAGCGACGTCATCGCTCGATTCCGAATCAGAACTGCAAATTCAAAAGGCCCTGGCGAAACTTGCCGCGGGACGCACTGTGATCGCCATCGCGCATCGGCTCTCCACTGTTCTGTCTGCCGATCAAATCATTGTGACGGATTCCGGCCGGATAAAGGAGATCGGCACACACGCCGAATTGCTGGACAAATCCGGATACTATCGACGGCTGTACGATCACCAGTTCAACCGTGTTCACAAGGAGAGCGAAGCCGAAGCAGGCATTCTTGTTGAAGAGCTGGTTTGAACCCAGCAAAAAAGTTAAAACAGTTTCATGGTTACAAAGTTACAATTCAAAAATCCTCCTTTTGTAACCTTTGTAACTTTGTAACCATTTAACGTCGGCGTAGCCATGCCGCTTAACATCGATCTGCACACGCATTCGTTCTTCTCCGGCGACGGGATCTCGAGTCCAGAAGATCTGATCGCGGCCGGGCGCGCCAAAGGTTTGAGCGGCATCGCCATCACCGATCACAACACCTGTGACGCCGTCAATTACCTGCTCGAGAAAGGCCTGATGCGACTTGATGGTATGCCGGTCAACGGTTTTCTCGTTCTGCCGGGAGTCGAGGTGACCACCGCCGACGGGCATCTGCTTTGTATCGGCGCC
>JBKPBJ010000300.1:0-8493 GCA_046726875.1 Verrucomicrobiota bacterium | reverse complement strand
TGCCCGCATTGCCACACGCAAGTTCCTGAGAATGCGAGCGTCTGTGTGGGCTGCGGGGCTGAAGTAGTTCGTGGCCTAAATCGGAGACAGCGTTCGTTTGTTGGTTTGGCCTTCGTCGCCGTCGCTATTCTAATCTTCGGGATCTTTTTGCGAGGCTATGAAATTGCAAACGGCCATCCGTTTTTAAGGTCGCCCAAAGCCGAAGACGGATTGCTGGTTATTGCTGGACTCATTCTCGTAGTGTTCCTGCCCTACCTCGTGGGCATTAAGGTGGCGCGTCTTTTCCGGCGCTCACGAGTGCGATTCTTCCGCTCGTATCAACATCAATAAAAGCCGCTCCAAAGCGGGAGCCTCATTGACCGATGGGCGCCGCAAAATGACGGCCAGATGGAAGCGACAACTGCGTCGTCACCTTCGGCCGCGAACATCGCGGAGACGGAGCGACTGGCCTATTCAATCCAGGAATCTGCCGATTTACTCGGCGTCGATTATTTCAGCGTCTATCGGCTCATCCAGCGCGGGAAGTTACGCGCATGTCGCGCACTACGTGGCAAGCTATTAGTTCCGCGGACGGAATTGCTCCGGCTGCTCAAGGGTTGAAACGCGCGCGCGTTACGCATTGGCTACGTTAGGCACTGATGGTCATGCTAAAAGCGCAACCAGGAAAAGGACCATACCGGCGAGCGCCGTGTTCCAGCAAAGAACAGAACGCAGCAGGCCATATCCGGCCGCCGCAGTCAATACATACCCTAAGCGTGCCCAGAAATATAAGTGCGCACCCCAGAGGGTGAGTAAACTGTGATGGTGAGTGACGTGCGCCACCAAGACTAAAGCGGCGAAAAAAGGAAAGCTTTCCAAAAAATTCGTCGTTGCTTGGTCCACCCGGTTTGCCAGCCCGCGCAGCGGCGGAACTTGCTCCTCTCGGCTGCTGGCGGTCCAGCGGTAACCATACTGAAAGCTGATCAGGTGTGAAGCGGTTACCAGGTGCACAAGACCAAGGATGATGCTGCCGACTAAAAGCCATAGCTCGGTGGTCATAACGTGCTGATTACGACTAACGAGACACAAGATCAGCGACGGCTGGCGGAAGCGCGCGTGGCTGCGAGTAAGAGGTTGTAGCTACCATAAGCTAGGCATCGGAACGGCCAGCCGTTCGCTGGAGCGCCTGGTTAGGCGTTTAGGGCGGTACGGATGACATCGAGCACGAAGTCTGGCTGGGAAAGCATCGGCACGTGGCTGCTGTCGATCTCGTAGGTGGTCGCGCCCATGCGCTTTGCCAGGGCCCGCTCTAGATCCGGATGCACGGTATAATCCTTTTTGGCGACGATGTACCAGCTCGGCTTCGACTTCCAGGCAGTTCCCCCGACTTTCGCCTCGAACAGATCGGGTTTCGGAGCGCCTTGGGTCGCCCAGACGAGCTTCTGCTCCTGCTCCGAAAGGTCTCCGCAGAAATACTTCGTGCCCTCGGGACGCAGCCAGATACGTCCGTCCACGACTTCTATGTGGGAGAAGACGTCGGTCCTCGGGAAGTTGGACTGCTGCGTCTGAGACGTTTCATCGGCGTCCGGAGCGAGCGCGCAGATGTAAACCAACCCGACAACGCGATCGTCAGTTCCGGCGCCGGTAATGACACTTCCGCCGTAGGAGTGGCCGACGAGGATAACGGGGCTGCTCACCCGGCCTATCGTTGCTTTCGCCAAGGCAACGTCCTCTGCCGTTGTGTTGAGGCCGTGCTGCGACGCAATACATTCATACCCCTCCGCCTGAAGGGGAACGATCAGCTTACTGAAGCACGAGCCATCGGCCCAGAGCCCGTGGCAGAATACGATACTTGGTTTTGTGGCCATATTTATATCTTTCTATTGTTAGGGTTTACTTTGAAATTCGTCAGCTACCGGCGACGGCGAGCAAGGCTTCAACCTTTGCATCCAGATCCTTAGCCACTTTAAGAGCTTCCGAGTTTTCATAAGGCGCGAGAAAGCTCGCCATTCTGTCATAGGACAAGTGAACGCCGTCCGGACGTTCGTCAATCAGGATTGTGACCGGCGCGTACGATCCGGCGACATGTTTTTTGATCTGCGCAACAGGAGGTAGGAGTTCTCGTACGTCCACACGGCACAGTGCGTCGCGTTCAAATCCGCCGCTTTTTTGATCGCCGCGCGATCTGGTAAGTGACGAGCGAGTCGAAAGCCTCGCGAGTAGGGACGAACCGTGCCGCGGCGAATCTTCCCGGTTAGGCAGCCTTTGCCTCGCAACGAGCGAGCGCCTCGATGAGCTTCGCGCCAATCGCATGATCGGATCTCGGATTCTGACCAGTGATGAGCTCACGATCGACAATCACGTGGGGCTCGAAATCAACAGACCCATTGATTACGTTGCCGCCAGCCGTTGTGAGTGCGTACGGCATGTTGAAATACATCTTTGCGTGAAGGATGTCATTCTCGACCCACACTTCTTCGGACGCTGAGAAAATGGTCATCTTGTAGCCGGCGTATTGCCAGCCCTTGGCCCATTCTTTAGCTTTTTTCTCGTCTCCTGCGATGAGCGCTGCGCGAAACTCCCGCGCGTGAGGCATCGCCGCGACGACCGCAATGGGGCCGTGGCAGAGCAGAGCCGTGGGCTTCGAGTGCTGATGGAAATGACGAAGGATCTCGCCTGCGTCAGGGTCTTGCATTAGGTCGACGACCGGCGCCTGGCCTCCCGGCACAAACACGGCGGCGTAGCCGTCTAACCCATCCTTAATCAGCGAACTCAACGTACGGACCTGATTCATTATTGGATCATTTTCCCAGAAAGCCCTGGCACGCGAGTAAGCGGCTTGGTCTCCACCGAAATGCACTGCGGAATCCGAGGCTTCATCCATGTGCGGCTTCGTTCCGTTGGGAGTTGCGAGCGCGACGTTGTATCCGGCCTCGATCAAGGCCATCACCGGAACGACGGTTTCGTTGAGATAATTGCCCGTGGGGCCGGTGCCGCCGCCCTGAACCTCGATGCGGGTAGCGTTGGAACCGAGCACAAGTACTTTACTCTTCGTCATAATTTTTTCCTTTCTCTAGCGTATTGTTGTTGTTCATCCCTTATACAACTATTTGAAGCAGCCATTTCAAAAAGCGGAGCGGTCAGCGAGAGTTTGCTGCTTCTTCAATCACCTTTAACACCTCTGCGGGATGCGAGAGCATCATCACGTGGCACGACGCTAACTCCCTGGTTTTGGCATTCATTCTTTTCGCCATAAAACGTTCCAAATCGGGATGTATCGTTTTATCATTTTTTGCTACAACGTACCAGGTTGGTTTCTGTTTCCAGGCAGGTTCTCCGCTTTTATCGTCAAATACGGTGTGCGAGGCCGGGGTCTGGGTTGCATAAACCAATGCCTGTTGTTTTGGGCTTAGCTCGTTTGCAAATACGTTTTTAACGCCCTCTTCTGATATAAAAACGTAACCACCTGACGGTACCAGGTATTTAGTCAGTTCGGTTTGGGGGGCGTTTGCAGATACGGCTGATAGAGATTCGCCTGAGTCAGGCCCATAGGCGGCGAGATATACCAGGCCTGCAACTTTAGGGTCATTGCCAGCCTGGGTAATTACCATGCCGCCCCATGAATGACCTACCAGTATCGCCTTGCCCTTAACCAGGTCGATAGCCCTTTGAGTAGTAGCCACATCCTCAGCCAGGGAGGTTATTGGGTTTTGTACAGAAACCACATGGTAACCCTTGGCTTGCAGCGCTGCGATTTGGTTAGTCCAGCAAGAACCATCGGCCCAGATACCATGTACAAAAACAATCGTTGGTTTTTCCTTATCGGTGGTTTGCGCATTGGCGCCTGTTACAACCAGTAAGGTTAAAAATAGGACAGATTTAAGTTTCGATGTTTTCATGATTTGCTCCTTGTTATCTACAATTATTCATAATGCTCGTCTTCGTTAGGCCTCAGGCGACTTCAAGCGGGTCTAGCATCATAAAAGTGCGCTCCGCGAGGTCGTTGATTTTCGAATGGTACTCTTCGAAATGCGGTGTCGCACGGTGCGCAGCCACAGCCGCCTCGTCGGCATAGAGTTCCTCTAGCACGAAACGGCCAGCGTCAGCATGGTCCCGCCACAGGTTGTACTGTAAGTTCCCCGGCTCGGCTCGGCTTGGAACCACTATGCTGTTGAGCAGTGCTCTAAGTTTCTCGGCCATTCCGCGCCTGGCGACGAGGATCGCGATGGTCTTTACGGGAATTGACATAGCGTTTTCCTAGAAGTTACGCAGTGGCGGATTTTTTAAACGACAGATCTGTCTGCCATCTTCTGTGGTGATATCGCTCATATTTTTTCCGTTTGTTATCACCCCCTATTTACAAAGTTCGATGGCGAACATTTCAGGATTTTTTATGCAAACTATCTCGCCAGAGACAAATTGCCACCGCCGGTCGTTGCGATAACCAGATGCATCGCGATGAGCGTTGCGTCGTAGCTTCGAGCGATTCGAGCTTCGCCTTTCTATGGTCTAGAGTTTGAGTAACCCACGATGTCGATCAATAAAACATTTGGCTCCATCTGGGTCTCACATTTGATCCAGATCCGCCTGTCCTAATAGGCGATATCAGCACTTTACCCGGGGGTAAGGTGAGAAGCTCTTGGAAACGCGAGTCCTTCCGCAGCGGATCGAACATTGGGTCGAGCCGGAGTAGCGATGGAGTAAGCGGTGCGCTGGTAACTGTGCTGGCAGAGTACGGGATCGAAAGTAAGTTTCGCAAAGTAGCTATGGCGCGATCAGGCTCTCCCATCTGCGCTGCCACTCGAGCAAGAGTCTCGATCGAAGCGGGACCATAAAACGGATCCTTCTCAACCGGATTCGCGGCCATCCCTTTCTCGACGAACGAGAATGCGGCAGTTTTATCTCCAAGCGCCATACAGGTCAGCGCGAGATCTCCAAGCAGCGTAAAGTTTTGTGGCTGTTCTTTAGCAAAAGGTTCCAGTTCGCTTCGCGCCTGGTGCCAACTTTCGATAGCAGCCGCATGCTGGCCAGCGACTTCCTGAGCCCAACCTAACCAGAAGCGCAGTTCGCCATTGGTGTAGCCGAGCGCGGGGTCAGGCCTGGCTAGTATCTCCTTTAACCTATCAACGGCCGGCGCGGCGTTCCGCTCCAGGATCGCCTGGTAAACTTGTATTTCTAAGTCAGTCGCGTGAGCTGCCGATGGACGCAGCGGACCAAGGAGCACCGCAGCCCGGGGCAAGTCGCCCTCAGCTTGTGCGATAGCTGCTTTGAGAACGAGGGTACCCATGTCGTCTGGGTTAATATTGAGAACCTGATCGAGCTTTCGCGACGCCTCGGGAAAACGACGAACGCAGACATAAGAATTGGCGTGCTGATTGAGCAGGAAAATATTGCGCGGGTCGATTCGCTCGGCTTCATTGAAGTATTCCTCGCTCCGGTCCCACTGGCCGCGCCGCCGCGCGACATAAGCCAGGAACTCAGGGATCTGGCTGCTATTCGGCAGAAGCGGTCGTGCTTGCTCAAAGTAGCGCACCGCGGTGTCGTAATCTTTCTGGCAGGCATAGTAGTAGAAGCCCTTGGCTAACATCGCTTCGCCGAGATTAGGCTGAAGAGTGAGCGCAGTTTCAGCTGCCTGCCGCGCTTCTTCACGAAGGCCAATCGTGGACTGAAGAGTGTTTGACAGGTAGGCACGCGCCTTGGTGTATGACAACAGCGCCCAGCTAAGCGCGAACTTAGGATCCAGCCGGACGGCTTCCTTTAGATATTTTTGCGCGCCGAGGGCGCTTTCCTCTGAATTCCCGCTCCTCACACAATATGCCAGGCCACGCATGTAAGCATCGTAAGCGTCGACGTTATCAGTGGGTTTTGCGGCGAGAACTTGCTGCTCCGGACCAGTGAGTTGCGCCTGCAATTGATCGGCAATGGCTTTGGCCACATCACTTTCAACGGAGAAGATGTCGGTCAGTTTACGATCAAAGGTATCGCCCCAGAGATGAGAATCGTTAGCCGCCTTGATGAGTTGCACGTTCACTCGCACGGCGTCGCCAGTTCTCTGCACGCTTCCTTCCAGAATATGGGCTACACCAAGTTCCTTTGCGATCTCAGGCAGATTTTTAGGGCTGCTTTTATAATGTTCGGTTGAGCTACGCGAGATCACCTTCAAATCGGCGATCTTGGACAAGCGGATGAGAACCTCGTCCTGAATACCCTCCGCGAAGTATGCATTCGCTTTGTCTTCGCTCCTGTTTTCAAACGGAAGCACCGCAACCGACTTTTCGTTAATCGGTGGCAATGCTGATGCGGACGATCGCATCTGTCTGTATGCCCACGTGCTCAATGCGATTGCGAGAACAAGCGCAGCTCCAATTCCTGTTAGGGCGAATCGCAGCCGTCGCAGCGAACGGCCTTCTGCACTGAATTTTGTATGGCAGCGCTGGATCGCGGAAAGTAAATCGCGCGCTGTTTGCGGCCGATCCTTCGGATCCGGCGCTAACATCGACTTAAGAAGCGCGAAGCATTGCGCTGGAATATGGAGCCCCTTGAGTTGGTCCCACGGTAGCTCTTCGGTCTGTTGCTCGCGAATCTCTTGCAACGTCCTTCCCACAAACGGCGTGCGACCGCTGAGCAAATACCAAAACGTTAGGCCCAGTGAGTAAACGTCCGAACGCGTGTCGATGCGCGCTTGGTCGGGCGCGACGAACTGTTCCGGACTGGCAAAGGCTGGTGTCCCAATGAAACCGGCCTGTGTCTGCTCGGCACCTGCCTCAGCCTGAGGTGTCATTACTTTGGCTACGCCATAATCAATGACTTTGACTATCGGCGCCCCGCTTGCATCGGATTCGAGCATGATGTTGGACGGTTTGATATCGCGATGCACCACGCCGCACGCCTCTGCCGCTGTTAACGCGCGTGCAGCTTGTTCGATTATTTCCAAGGCAAGATCGACTGGCAAAGGACCATCGCGTCGAATCCGAGCTTCGAGCGTTTCACCGTCCACCAACTCCATCGCATAGAAACATTCCCCGTTCTGTTCCCCGTAGTGAATTACGTGCGCGACATTTGGATGACGAATTTGCGCCGCTGCTCGCGCTTCACGCAGAAAGCGTGACCGCACACCCGGATCTTTAGCCGCGCCGCGATCAATCACTTTTAGCGCAACTGACGAATTCAATATCGTATCGTAAGCGCGGTAGGTTACCGCCATCGCTCCGGCGCCCAATTCGAAAGGAAAACCATCCGCGCCCACCTCGACTTCAAACTCCGCGTATCTCAAAGCTCGCGGCGTTAGTCGTGTGGTCGTCCGCGGCGTTTGTTCATCCTCGTCGGCAATCGCGACGCTCACCAGACATCGCAAACATTTTTGATTCTGACCAACTCGCGTGAGTGGCCGTCCACACAAGCTACAGTTTGCAGGACCGGATTGGTCCGGTGCAAGATGGTGTTCAGCCGTCGTCACCTTAGCAGGATTTCATACAGATAGTGGAGTTCTTCACCGACATCAGCCGGGTCGGCGACGGTATTTGCCACCTCCATGCGTAAACATTGCCGATATCGTTGTCGCAGCCGTGAGATCCAGGTCCGCAGCGTCGCAACCGGAACGTGGAGCCGGTTTGCGAGTTCTTCCTGGTTCGGCGGGCTGCCGTCGCCGCCGGCGATGAATGGCTTCAGTAGCTCAAGTGACTCTGCGTCTCCTTGTGCGGCGAGGGATTTCTCCAAATTGTTCCAGGCGTGTTCAACAATATTCGATGCCCAGAGGACATCATAGGCCGAATCGTCGGGCTCCGACGTCGCAGCCATCGCTGCTTCGACCCACGGAATATTTTCGTCAATTGAGAAAACGTGCTGGCCGCTGCCCCTCTTGATCGTTCTTGCGCGCTTATATTCGTTGGCCAGAAAGTTCTGCAGCGAATTCAGCAGAAAAGTGCGAAGGCGGCCCTTCCCTCGATCCGCGTGGCTCAATGTCTCGTGCTCTAGCAGGTAGGCAAAGAAGGATTGGGTAAGATCTTGTGCTTCGCTGGACGGATAGCCGCGACGCCTGATAAACGTATAGAGTGGCGGCCAATATGCCTCACTGAACTCGGAAAGCGCTTTCCGCGATTCGTCAGAATCCGCCTTCGCCTGCAATAGTACGGTCCAACGCGTCGTTTGGAACGGCGCGCCTCCCTCTTGCAGCGTTCCTGGAATCGGTTTCGTAAGTGCATTTAATATGCATCGAGGAAGTCGCTTTTACGACACGAAAACGGGTTTGTAGTCCTGCCGAAGTGATCGACATCCTTTCGCCTTTACTTGCTCGTCTGCCTGACGAACACGGACTTTTTGTAATGCAAAAACCTTGGAGCCTGCACGGTCACGGTACTCCCGCAGTAGCGGAATCGAGTATCCGCCTGCGGAGAACGTGCCATCGGCCGAGACGAGCACCGGCGGGACCGCTTCGTCGATACCGCCGCCGAAGACATATACGCCGGCGGCTTTTGCTTCGTCGATTACCGCGTGTGCGTCGCGACCAACCGCCTC
>JBKPBJ010000299.1:0-5574 GCA_046726875.1 Verrucomicrobiota bacterium | reverse complement strand
TTGCATAGTCGCTCCTTTACCAATTTTGAAATTTTATCTCGTTCAGGATCGAACTGCGTACGTCAGGCTAATCTTGTCTGGACGCAACGTTTTCGTTCGAATCTGTTTCAGACCTGTTCTCTCTTGTTCTGGATTTGAAATTATTCCTGTCAAGAGCGGATGCCCGTGCCGCGCACTATTTTCTAGCGTCAGCCTCTATTTCAGTGGCGTCGCGTTGACATCTCCTGAACCTTTGTAGAACCGACCGTGAAAAGTTTAGCGGTCTCTCCCCCTCGCGCACGCGCGTGGGATTGTTCACACCTAGCTAATGCGGGAGGGCTGTTCCGCTGGAAGCCGCTGGCAGATCCCCCCGATGCAAAAGTTCGAAGTCGTGGCTGGATAATTCGGTCATTCAGCTTTTGTAGCAAGTGGCGCAGAATTGCTCTGTTTTGCAGCCAAAATTTTTGCAGACCGTAGAAGCGACCGTGAAAATTCCGGCCCCTTCACGCACGCGCACGCGTGGAGTTGTCTCAACCTACGAAGAGCCAGACGCCGCCAAATGGCCAAAAACTTCACGCTGTCACTTCCGTATTATATAGTGACAGATGAAAGGACCCCCCAAACATGAAAGGACCACCCACCCCGAGCGGCAGTATACTGCGCGCTCAATCGCAAGGACCGAATAAAAAACGAAAGCCGCCGACCAAAACGAAATACACACGTTTTGATACTTTGGTTGGCCGTTATTATCCTGCCGTTTACAGCTTTGCTTCTCGACTGACCGGTGATCCTCGGGAAGCAGTTTTGCTAACGCACGACGCATTTAATACGATCCGAAAGCGACGGTGGCGTCTCCGCGATGAGGTCACGTTTGCGACAATCCTTCTGAACGCCGTAATCGTGGCCGGTCTTAAGGCAGCTTGAGCCGAACAGATCGACGCAATGTGTCATTACGAAAGCTGGCAGCGCCACTACACCAAAGTGCCCGAGCTGGTGTCAAAGTATTGTTCCGCGAGCATGAGACGTGCAGTAGTCTCTATAGTCATTGCGCTCGCGCTTGGGCCGCAAGCATTCGCGGTTTTGCGACCGCTTTTTCCAGTCAAACCGGAGCCGCCGTTTAGCGGGGAAGCGATTGTGATACTAGACGATTTGGTCCCCGAAACGCAGTCAGCTTTTCATCTGCGCGCACGATGAAGCGTTTTCCTTTGCCACGAAGCGCATCAGCAATCCAGATCCGTCGCCCTTGCAAATCCACTGCTGACACACACCCTAACTCCAGCCACACTTGCTCAGATTGTCAGCGATGATTTCCCAGTATCGAGTGAAAATTGGACGTTGAACGTTGAATGTTGGATGTTCGCGCGTTGCCGCGCGGCGTGCCTGTAGCTCAGCGGTTAGAGCAGGGGACTCATAATCTAAGAAAGTCCTTTTGCGCAGCTTTGCGGAGTGTCGCACACCGTTGCGGGCGCTAGGTATTTCTGCAATCCAGCATTCGCACAGCGTTGCAGTGCATTGCGCAGTTTTGCAGCGAAATTTTACCCGACCGTAGAATGGACCGTAGAAAACGTCCAAATTCAAATTAGTTCGTCTTCAGTTCCAACAGTTTCACTACTTCGTCGCGCAGCTTCTTAACTTCGTCGTTATCGGGAGCCAGCTTTAGCGCGCGGCTTGTTAGGAAATCAGCTTCGCCTCGAGCGCGCCGGGCTTCGTCGGGATCAACCTCTTGTTTGAGAGCGTAAGCAACAAGGCTTCGGCCAAGATACGCGGTTATGCGAGCATTCGCGGGATCGACCTGCATCGCGGTTCGCAGACCTTTGACCGTCCCCTCCTCGATCCTGTTCTCCAGCCATTCGGCTACTGTGACTTGCGAGAACGGAGAAATCGTCCGGCTTCTGCGGTCCGAGACGCTCCATTTCAGGAATCGCTGTAACGGAGTCAATTTCGAAGATGGTCCCAGAAATTTTGCAGCGATCTTCTCCCATGATGCTAGGACCTGTTCTAGAGGCAGCAACTTGAGACTCTCTGCCTGCCCGACAGTTTCCAACGTTACACCGCCAGTGGCTTCAGCCAGCTCAGCAAGTAAGAGAACATTTTCTCTTGTGTCCTTATCCGTCATGATCGCCGCATCCCACAGTCGCGCCGTTAAACCAACTGAGGCCGTCACCACCCGCTGACCATCGGGGCTGAACTGCGCCGAATAAAGCTCGCCAATTGGTTTGCCGCTGGCCAGATCCCACAGCTGTGCCGTCCCATCCCCTATGGCGGTCACCACTCGCTGCCCATCGGGACTGAACTGCGCTGAATGAACCTCGCGCTCATGCTTCATGGGCTCGCCAATTGGTTTGCCGCTGGCCGCATCCCACAGTCGCGCCGTGTAATCCCTTGAAGCGGTCACGACCCGCTGCCCATCGGGACTGAACTGCGCTGAATGAACCTCGCGCTCATGCTTCATGAGCTCGCCAATTGGTTTGCCGTTGGCCGAATCCCACAGCCGCGCCGTCCTATCCCTTGAGACTGTCACGACCCGCTGTCCATCGGGACTGAACTGCGCTGAATGAACAAAGTCTTGATGCTTCATGGGCTGGCCAATTGGTTTGCCGCTGACCGAATCCCACAGCCGCGCCGTCCTATCCCATGAGGCGGTCACTACTCGTTGGCCATCGGGACTGAACTGCGCTGAATGAACCTCGCGCTCATGCTTTAGGGACTCGCCAGTTGTTTTGCCACTTGCCGCATCCCACAATCGCGCCATGTTATCTCCTGAGGCGGTTACCACCCGCTGGCCATCCGGACTGAACTGCGCCGAATAAACGAGGTCTTCATGGTTCATGGGCTCGCCAATTGGTTTGCCGTTGGCCGAATCCCACAGCCGCGCAGTTTTATCCCATGAGGCAGTCACAACGCGCTGGCCATCGGAACTGAACTGCGCTGAACTAACGAAGCTTTCGTGCTTCATCGGCTGGCCAATGGGCTTGCCGCTAACCGCGTCCCACAACCGCGCCGTGTCATCCTCTGACGCAGTTACCACCCGCCTACCATCGGGACTGAAGTGCGCTGACCTAACCGCGCGTTCGTGCCTCATGGGTGGACCAATTGGTTTGCCGCTGGCCGCATCCCACAGCCGCGCCGTGCCATCCTCTGAGGCAGTTACCACCCGCTGACCATTCGGACTGAACTGCGCTGAATGAACCCTAGCACGGTGACGCATTGAGACGGTTGATGGAACATGCCAGCTTAGTTGAGCCAGCAGAGCAACCGCGACGCTAGAGGCTTCCAGATTTTCTGAATTCAACCGTAACGCTTGCGCAAGATGCGCCAAGGCTTGGGCGTTCTTGCCGCTCTCTTCCGCGTATCGAGCGAGCGAAACATTTCCACGGCTAGCGACTTCGCGCGTCTCTTCCGCCCTCCGTCGTTCCGCTTTGGCGAGCTTTTGAGCAGCTTCGAGTTCGCGTTTCTGGTGTTCTTTTTCGCGCTGTTCCAAGCGCTGTTTCAACCCGATGCTCGCATCCAGAAATTCTCGCTCAAGCGGATTGAGTTCCACCTCGCGGCGTTCGCGCCATTCCTGCGCCTGAACCAATCTTGCGCCTCGATACAAGAGATCGTCATCCCGATTAGAGCGTTGCCATTCCTCGGCTGTTTCGCTAATTCGACGGTGGAGGCGCAACCCGGCTCGATCTTCATCGAGCCATCCCCGGAGCCGCGGCCAGCCGCGGATCAAGGCCTCATGCGAAACATCGAGAAAACGTTCTGGCATCGAATCAGGTCAGGTAGTTGTCAAGAGGCGAGCGTCGGCCATCGCTTGGACAACGCGTTCGACAGCATCGGCGTCCCAGGGAGTAGTCATAATCTCATCTATCGTGGCGCGGCGGCGTGTGTCTTCGGTTCCTTCGCCAAGCTGGGTGAGCCGTAGCATAATCCGGCGAACGATTAGCTGTTCCTCCGGGCTGAAGCTCTTGAAAGTTTCCTCGGCCGTCTTTGCAATTGCGCCTTCCACGCGGCCACTCTCGCGATAACCTTCGAGCGTCAGTGTGTGATCGCGCCGGCGCTTCCACAACTCGCGCAAGGCATGTTCGAGCAAAGGCAACGCGCCCGGTTCGCTGGCAACGTCGCTTAGAATTGTTTCCACAAGACCTGGCTCAAAGCCGAGGCTTACACACCGGGCCGGTTCTTCGATGGCCTGTCTCAACATGTCCGCGTCCATCGGACTAACGAGGAATTGTTGGGCCGCGACACGCGCCGCCAGATCCGGCCAGGTCGCGCATTTCGGCAGGAAATCCGCACGCATCGTCAGCAGCACGGTCGACTGGCCGTCGGGAATCGAGGATGCATAAAGCAGATTGCCGAGAAATGAAGCGCGCTCTTTTTCGTCGGTGCAAAGCGTGAAGACTTCCTCGAATTGATCGATCACCCAGAGGATTCGGGCGCCTGGTTTGTTCGCCAGCGCAAAGGCGACAGCAAGATGGAGAGTGCGCTCATCTTTTCCCATCTGATCCAGCGTTGTCTGCATCGAGTCTTTTCCTGGAGAGAGATGGAGAAGCTGCGCGGTCAGCGTGGTGAGAGGCCGGCTACCCGGTTTGAACACGCAAATCGTCCACGTTTCGCTCTGCGGAAGAGCGTCAGCTCTAAGTGCGGGAATCAACCCGGCGCGCACCAGCGATGACTTTCCGCTGCCGGATGCGCCAAGCACGGCGAGAAAGCGAGTGGCTTTCAGCTTTTCGACGAGGCGCTGAACATCCCGCTCGCGACCAAAGAAAAAGTCGGCTTGCTCTTCATCAAACACCTCCAGCCCTTGATAGGGACAGGTGTCATCGGCTTGGCCATGCGCAGCGTCTGGGCCGGGTGGCTTTCCTTTAATCGCGTTGACGAGCACACGAAGCGGCTCCTCATCGTCAAGACCTTTGCGAAAGTCGACCCACGTCCGCTGCGTGAGGAAGGGAGGCAATTTGCTATAATCGAATGGATCAGGAACGCCAGGGAGCAAAATAGGGATTAACCTGTAGCCCGCCTCCTTCGCTGCGCGACCCGTGGCAACAAGTATCTCTTCCCGCGCCCAATCGCCGACGCCTGCTGGCCCTATAAATACTGCGCAAGTCGGACAACTGCGCAGCGCATCGGCAAGGCCTGATTGAAATGTCTTGCCGGGAATAAGACACCACTTGTCCAACCAGGGTTCCACCCCAGCGCCTTTCAGCTTGTGCGCAATAACTTCGACCGCCGGTTTGTCGGCGCTGTTATGGGACAGGAAAATATCGAAAGCACTCACAACTGTGCTCCGGTTAGATAATCTGCGTATGGGTTCTCAGAGTCGAGACAAAAGGAAAGGAAAGCATCAGCGCACGCATTGTTTCCGCTTTCTCGGGATTTGAAGCCCCAACGCTTTAGTCTGTTTAGGCTGGCGCCAATGCCGATGGGCAAGAATCGCGACGTTTCTGCCCTTTGGGTCTGAAACTTGTTCGGTTGAATCTGCACGTTTTGCCTTGAAAAGGCTGACGATTTGATGCCCGATGAAAGCACAAGCAAAGTCTTTTTCTCGATCCAAATTTACGTATGAAAAGCGGGCCTGTAGCTCAGCGGTAGAGCAGGGGACTCATAATC
>JBKPBJ010000298.1:0-3240 GCA_046726875.1 Verrucomicrobiota bacterium | reverse complement strand
TCACTCATCGCACATCACGCCGTATCGCTATGCCGAGGAGACTGAAGCTGATCGTCGCTTATGACGGTGCGCCGTTCGCGGGCTGGCAGAGCCAGTTACATCGCAACACCGTGCAGGATCATCTCGAGCGCGCGTTTGAGCGCGTCACTGGCGGAGCTGTGCGCGTTCACGGCGCAGGACGAACTGACGCCGGTGTTCACGCGCTAGCACAATGCGCGCATGTTGACCTCTTAAAATTCTTGCCAGCTAACCGTTGGATCAAAGCGCTCAATGCATCACTGCCTCCTGCAATTCGCGTGCTTAACTGTCGACATGTGTCGAAGGACTTTCACGCGCGTCTTTCGGCAAAAGGGAAAATTTATCGCTACAAAATCTGGACTGCGCCCATTTTGCCTCCGTTCGAGTATCGCCGTGCCTGGCACGTCGCGCGGCCGCTCGATCTGAAGATTTTGAAATCAGCAGCCGAACATTTCGTCGGCACTCATGACTTCGCCAGTTTCGCCGCCAACCGCGGCAAGCCCGAACCGAGCACGATCCGCACAATCAATTCCGTGCGCGTCCGCCAAAAAGGTCTGTGCATCACGATCGAGCTCGACGGCGACGGTTTTCTCTACAAGATGGTTCGGCTAATCGTCGGCGCGCTGGTGAAATGCGGGCTCGGCAAAATGCGCGTTGAAGAAATCCTTTTGCGGTTGCACTCCGGCAAAGTCGGCTCTGCTCGTTTCGCCGCGCCTGCCGAAGGATTGTACCTCGTTCGCGTGCGCTACTGATTCCTCTCGAGTTTGGTAAAACGAAAACGCAGGGTGTAAGACAGGTCGTGCATTGCAATGCATCATTCTGTTAGGGCGACGAGCCGGCCGGCGCTTGCGGCATGTGTCATTAAGCGCTACGTCGGTTTTGAAAGGCATAATTGAAATTTGAAATCGGATATCTGATATCTGAATTCTGACATGTCGTCGTAGTTCAACGGATAGAACGGAGGTTTCCTAATCCAACCGGTTTTCCCTCGTGCGAGGGGAGCAAATTCATCCGGAACCGCCAGAAAGCGCCAATTCCTGTCTTAAAAGGACATTTATCTGGCAATAAGTGGCGACGATGAAGTCACCAGAATTGCACGAGAGCGGTAATAACGAAGAGACTGGGCGAGTGCGTGTTCATAGTTCTGCACCGAGAGCTGATCATCGTTTGCGGGCTCGACCACTTGCACGGAATTTCAATACCGTTGTGGTAGCTTTCCGCTATGAGTTTCCTGAATCTCGAGCAACTACCTTTTGTTAGGATGTCGCATGAGTTCGTCGGCGAGAAGCAGGGCGCGCCGTTCTCCGCTTACATAGTCACGGCTAAGCCGGGGCAAGGCCCGCCCTTACATACGCATCCGTACACTGAAGTCGCTTTCACGATTGAGGGTACCGCCATGATCACAGTTGGCGATGAAACGCGGGAAGTAAAAGCCGGCGGCATTGTTGTTATTCCGGCAAACACGCCTCACCGCTTCGTCAATTCTGGCGAGACCCCGTTGCGGCAGATTGACATCCACGCCAGTCCCAAATTTATTCAGGCTAACCTCTGAAGCGCGCTAACTATCGAGTGGAACTGCCGGTTTCTAATGCGCGCCGTAGCGTCTCAAAAGATCGGTAAAGCGTGGATTGTTTCGAATTTGGGTCCCAGAATGGCTGCGTTTTTAGAAGTGCAACGGTCAGGTCATTCCGCTCGGTCGCCACAACAGATGATCAAGGATGTCGATCGCACGATCCGGTTCTCCCAGTCATGCAAATGCGGGCGAAAGTGTTTCCGGCTCTTACCACTCCGCGTTTACTTGGCCGCCTCTTCCAGTGGAAGTGGTGTCTTAGTGTCTTCAACGAGTCTCTCGAAGCGCGGATCGCCGCGCAACGGATCCCAAAACGGTAGCAACTTCAATTGGCCATAACTGAGATCGCTTGGGCTGCGGATAGCAGTTGCAAGTTGGTCGAAGGCGAGATCTTTGTCGCCAACCCACGCAGCTATCATCGCCAAATACTTGATCATAACGGCGCCACCGAGTGCATCTTTTTGCATCGAAAGAAGCTCGACCGCGCGACGGCCCTCGCGCAGGGCTTCCTCCTTCCGACCGAGACCGGCGTCGATTAAACCTAGTACGCACAATGCGGGGCCGTAATTTGGTTGAGCTTGGATAATCTTCTCTTGCTCCGCACGTGCAGCGGTAAAATCCGACCGTGCTTTGGCATCGTCGTTCGTCATACGAGCAATAACCCCTTCCACGAATGGGCGATTGAAAATGATATTTTCGAGCGAACCAAACATGATTGGATTATCGCCTGCTGCGATTAAGGCATTTTTTGCGGCAACGTTGTCTCGTTCGGCCAGTGCACAAATAAGCCAATTATTAACTATACTCGGAATCGCAGCGGGATTTGTGACCCGAATTGACTCTATCATTTGATGCAACGGTCGGGTATCGGCTTTTGAATCCAGTTCCGCGAACGCGTACTGCACTCTTGTAACAGCGTCGTTGGATTCGAAGGCTAATACGCGCGCCAACAACGATTTTTCGTCAACATAGCGCCGGAGACCTTGATAAGTCTGCGCAGTCTGCTGCAGCGTCAAAATGTTCTGCGGGTCGAGCTCAATGGCCCGCTTAAGATCGCTAATAGACCCATCCCAGCGCCCCTGACGCCTTTCGATGTAACCCTTCAACTCGACTGCTCGCGGATCATTGGGCAGTGCCTGCCGGGCAACTTCCAATTCCGCCAAAGCGCCGTCATAATCGAGATATCCCCAATACAGAATTTGTGCACGCGCGAGGTGAGTGTCCCCCGCATCCGGTTGGAGACGAGACGCAGCTTGGACGGCCAATTCCGCTTGCGCAAGGCGCGCCGGAGTATGATCGAAGCCGACAAAATATACGGCGGCATGGGCCCAAGCGAGCAGGCAATACGCTTGGAGAAACGATGGATCACGCGCGACGGACTGGCTCAGCAGGTCGCAGGCCTGTAGCAAATCCGCTTTCGTAGTACTGCTGCTGAACGCCGTCAGAGAAAGATTTTTGGCCCTGGTGTAGAGGTCGAAGGCGGTGATGTCCCTCGTCGGCGGACGTCCGATGGCGCCTTTTTCGCTTGGCGAAAGCTTTGCCTGCAACTGGTCGGCGATCGTCTTTGCAATCTCGCTTTGAATGGCGAAAACGTCCGCAAGATCACGGTCATAAGTCTCTGCCCATAAATGCCCATCAGTGCGCGTATCGAC
>JBKPBJ010000297.1:0-5579 GCA_046726875.1 Verrucomicrobiota bacterium | reverse complement strand
GCAAGCACAGGAGTCCATTGAAGAGGCGGCTCTGCCCCCTTGGTCGGAGCCAACGCTTCCCTCGAGTGAACCGGCGCCATCGACGCAAGCAGCGCCACTGCCTTCCGCGCCGGAACCGTTGCCTTCTACGCCAGCCGAGCCATTACCCTCTTCGTCTGCACAGTTGCCCTCGTCCGAGGAGGCGTTCCCGTCTTCATCCGATCCGTGGTCTTCTTCGGGAAGCTACACCGCTGCGCAGACAAGCGTGATTGGTTCACCCGCAGCAGGCGGTCCTTACGGTGGGTTTAGCACCAAGAACGTCGCGGTAGGCGAGGGGCCGCCCACAGGTGAGCCACGCCGATTTCATTACGGATTACTGTTTACGGTGCGGGGTGTTTGGGATGACAACATCTTTCTCACTCACAACGATAAGACATCCGGTTATTACTTTGCGATCGAGCCGCAGCTGACCCTTGGCTTCGGTGACATAGAGGGGCGCAGCAGAAGCTATCTGCGCCTGGATTACATGCCGAGCGGCATTCTGTTTGTCAATCACTCGGACGAGGACGCATTTAATCAACTGATTCACCTCGAAGGCGGATACAGCACTGGCCGGTTAAGGCTAAGCCTGATGCAAGATGTGGTGCTGCTCCAGTCTGCAAATCTCAACAGCTTCATCGACACAACCGGGCTGTGGGCGAACACCGATGCGAATGCACCGACCCGGATGAACATTTTTAACACCCGGTTCACGGCGGCATATGATCTGACTGGTAAAATTTACCTGCAGGGCGAATTCGATTCGTACACCTACTTCTACCCCGATCACATTAGTGATTACACGGTTTCGGGCGGTCTTTACCTTTATTACAGGTGGCTACCAAAGGTGTCCGTCGGCGTTGGTGGCACGTTTGGGTATAACTGGGTGGATGATCCCACTCCGAACCAAACGTTTGAGCAGGTGAACGGCCGCCTCAATTACGAGGTGACAGCCAAATTGGGCTTGTACGCGTCAGCGGGCGCTGAGTTTCGTCAATTCGATGGTAACCGGAGCACGTATACCACACCCGTGTTTGAAGTGGGGCTCACGTACTTTCCATTTGACGGCTCGACTTTCACACTGGCCGCTGGCCGGCGGATTTACAATTCCGGGTTCGAACCCGGTCAAGATTTCACGAACACGTACGTCGTGGGTCGGTTTCAGCAGCGTTTATTCCATCGCCTTTACTTCGGCTTGGGCGCTGGTTATGAAAACGCAGATTACTTCGCTGCTGACGATAATGTTAATGCGACGCGCGATGACGATTACTGGTTCATTGAGCCTTCGCTTGATGTGCTGATTACCAGGTGGCTGAGCGCCGGCGTTTACTACCTGCACCGCGAAGACAACAGCAATGTCGATTTCTTCAGCTTCGATGACAATCAGGTCGGTGTTCGAGCGACGGTAAGGTTCTAGACGGGGTTTGAATCAATTGCGAACTGGGAGACGGGGACGGTGGTTGGCGATTGCGCTCGCGTTGTCGTTGCTCCCAGAGTTTCTGTTAGCCCAAACCATGCCGGGGAGCGCCGCATCGCAGCCCGCGGCCATGTCTTCGGCGCCTGCAACAACCGGCGGAGCCAGCGCGCCGGCTGGTTACATTTTAAGTCCGAACGACCAAGTGGCCGTCGAGGTTTTTGGCGAAGACGATCTTCGAGCAAACGGACGATTGAACCCCGAGGGCAACCTGAGCGTGCCGTTGCTGGGCTCAGTGCACTTGGCGGGATTGAGCCTGACTCAGGCAGCGTCGAAACTCACAGAGTTGTACGGCCGTGATTATTTGGTACACCCAAGGGTCAATGTTTCGCTCCTTAGCTATGCAAAGCGGCGTTTTTCGATTTTGGGTCAGGTGGGTCACCCGGGTAACTTCGAGATGCCGGAGAGCAGTCCGGGCGGTATTGATCTACTGGAGGCCATCGCGATGGCTGGTGGCTATACGCGCATCGCTGCGCCGGAGAGGATCACAGTGCGACGGCATAACGCAAGTGGCGATCAGATTTTCAAGGTAAATGCAAAGCGCTTCAATAAAGGGAGCGGCGGAGGTTTTCTCGTAGAGCCGGGCGACACCATAACGGTCGGCGAAAGTATTTTTTAGCTCGAAAATTTTTTGCCCGTTCGCCTTTCCGAGCGGATGTCTTGAGTGTAAGCTTCGGGCCAATATTTTGCCGTGATTGATCCTGCCCAATCTGTGACGGGAAAGAACGTTTCCCCAAATTTGGAAAAACTGGCCGAGCCGTACGGCGAGAGACTGCCCGGATTCGATTTTCGGCGTTACTGGCATTCTTTCGTCGAACGTATTTGGATCGTAGCGATCTGCGTTTTGGCCGGCCTTTTCCTAGCGTTGGGTAACCTCGCGCGGACGCCGAAGCTTTACCAGGGCCACACGATCTTGGAAGTGCAACTTCAGGAGCCGAGTTTCGTTCCTACGGACGATTCCACGACTCGGATGCGCTCGGTATTTCTGGCTAGCCAGGAGGCGCTGCGAACGATCGAACAGAATCTCACTAACCAAGCACTTCTTGCGCGGGTTGTGCGTTCTGAAGGCTTGGCGCAGGACGGTGGACGCGCTCTTCTGGGCCAAAGTGTCGTCGCCGAAAAGAGTTCCAGCGCAACCGAACGCACGGAGCCATCGCAGGCTGCGACCAAGACGCAGAATGCCACTGGCGGCACAACGTTTACGGCGGTCGAAGAAGCACTGGGTCGAGCAATGGTCGGCATGGTGAAACCGGTAATCCGCCGCGGCACGCGGCTGATCGATTTGTACGTGACGCACGGCGATCCAGCCATGGCACAGCGCCTGACCGAAGCGGTCGGTCGAGAGTACATCCGCAACTCAATCGAGCGCCGCGCGTCATTCAGCGAGGACGCATTGCGTTATTTGTTGGAAGAAGAAGAGCGATTGAAGAGGAACCTTCAAAAAAGTGAGGCGGCCGTCGCCGAATACAAAGCAAAAAATCCAGATGCTCTCCAACTTGGCGGCGGCACAGCCGCGACAGGGTCACAGCAAGGGTCTGGCTCAGGCGCTGGTGGATCTCGGGGCGGCTTGGTAGAGGACAAGCTGCAAACGCTGAGCGACAAATTGACCGCAGCGAAGGCCGATCAGATTCGTCTCGAAGGCGAGCTCCAACAAGTCGATCAAATTGGCAATAATATCGACGCGTTGCTCGCGATTCCGAGTATTTCTTCTGCCCCGATGGTAGCGGAAGCGCGGCGCAGTATTATTCAGATCGAAGCGGGGATCACCACCTACGCCTTACGATATAAGGACAAGCACCCCAAAATGATGGCGGCCAAGGCCTCGCTAGCCGAGGCGAAACAGAAGCTCGGCGAAGCCGTGCTGGCGCAACCTCCGCTTCTGCGCAGTACCATCGAGCAAATCAAAGCGACGCAAGCCAGCTTGCAACAAGCTTTGCAAAGCCAGCAGGGCGTCGCGGTCAATCTCAACCGCACCGCGATCGGTTATCAGGAGTTGGCGCGGCAAGCCGAAACCGATCGTGCGTTGTACGAAAGCGTCCTTCGCCAGATAAAAGAGACAAACCTATCAAAAGACGTCAAGGCAAATGCGGTCAGCGTGATTGAGCATTCCCCGCTTCCGAATTTTCCTATTAGTCCTCGACCTACGAAAACGATCCTGCTGGGCTTGCTTGGCGGCCTCGCTGTCGGCTTGGCTTTCGTTTTTGGCGCCGACGCGCTGGATCGTTCCATTAAAACTGTGGACCAGGCGGAAACCACAGTCGGGTTGCCCGTATTCGCGGCTGTTCCTGACACTACAGACGAGGGGCCGGTCAAGCGGCTGAAAAGGCGAAGCAAAGCTTTCGGAAGTTCCAATTATCGCGTCGTGGTGGAAACTCCTCAAAGTCCGGCGGCGGAAGCGTTCCGGAATTTACGCGCCGCACTTTCTCTCTTGGGTCCGGAAGCCGAGCGAAAAGTTTCGCTTTTCACTAGTGCTGTCCCCAACGAAGGGAAAAGTTTCACAAGCGCCAATTATTCGCTTGCCCTGGCCCAGCAGGGTTATCGCGTGCTCCTAGTCGACGGCGACCTCCGCCGGCCAAATGTGCACAAGATTTTCCGGTTCCCGAACGCGGGAAATAATTCCGACGAAGACAGCGCGCCGGGAGTGACGGATTGCCTGGTGAGTGAAGCAGACATAGCCTCGGCAGCGCGTCAGATTCCCGCCGGAGAAATCCAGCTCGTCGATGAGAGCGTTGAGCTGACGGAAAACATTCTCGCTGCGACGGGAGGCCAGCTGTTTGTCCTCGCAGGTGGACGGCGCGCGCCCAATCCCGCTGAGATTCTTGCCGGCCCGTTCTTCGGCCAACTGATTGCCGAGGCTGCAAATCTGTTTGATCGCGTCGTGATCGATAGCGCACCGATCCTCGCTGTCAGCGATACTCTGCTGATGACTCCGCATGCCCAGACGGTGTGTATGGTCGTTCGAGCGGGGAAAACACCACGTGAAGCGGTGCGCAGGGCCATTTCCTTGCTGCGTAAATCGGGAGTTCGCCCGGCTGGTCTGGTTCTGAATCGATTGCGGCGGAGTGGCGGGGTTGGTTACTATTACTATTACGCTTCACATGGTTACGGTAAGGAGGAAGGAGCGTATTCTCGGAGCTACCATCGTAGTTACGGCTCCGATCACGAAGGGAACGGAGCCTAGATTCAGCAGTGCCGAGTCCTGGCCACGGCTTCTGAAGTTTGACTTCTAATCTCTAACCTGTCGTACCACAAGCTGCTTCCCCAGCAGACACCCAGATACGTCGCGACATACAGCTGAATCGATTCGATTTGAAATGGAAAATCGACCAGCGCATGTATCGCTACTCCCGCGAGGGCTACGACGGCCAAAGGCTGCATCACGCGCCTCCTCGGGATCCAGTCTCGCCCGGCATACCTCTTGTAACTAAGAATTCCGACCGCTATTCCACCGAAGAAGAGCAACGCCCAGAGGCTGCTTCCCAGCCATCCCCATTCCAGCACAGTCTGCAGGTAATCTTCGTGTAAAAATCTCCAGCTTCCCGGAACTGGGTGGCCGGATCCGATGTTGTAACCTGGGAACACCACGCGGAATGTTCCCGGGCCAGACCCGAAAAACCCGGCGCCAGGCAGCGCCCCCAGCGCCACGCGTGAAGCTTGCCAACGGGCGTCTCCAGGAATTCGTTCACTCACCGATTGCCAGCGATTAAGCGGTTGTTCCAGATGACTTGCTTGAGCGAGCGCAATCAGCGCCAACACAATGGCAAGCGTGCCCGCGATGGCGAAGCTCTTCTGCGCACCGGGTAGTCTCCGCAGCAATCCCGGACCAAAATGCAGACCAATGACGACCAGCATTACAAGCGCGACCACTTGGGCCATGCGTGACGTATTCGCCAGCACTCCCGCAATTGTTACAATAAAAACGATTGTCCATAGCGCGCGCATGCCCGGCTGAGATTGGCTCGTAAATGCCCGGATAACGAGACCGGCGCTCAATGGCCAGATCAGATTCAAAAACGCTCCGGCGTTGCCATGGTAAAAATAGGTGGCGAAAAATGTCGTAACCCCGAATTCCGGCGGCGGTGGCGGT
>JBKPBJ010000296.1:0-4661 GCA_046726875.1 Verrucomicrobiota bacterium | reverse complement strand
GGAGATCGTGACCCAGCCGGAAATCAATTCGCCTGAGGAAGCGTTCGCGTTCTTAAGTGCGTTGAAACAGATCCTGATCTACGGCGCGGTGAGCGATGCTGATATGGAGAAGGGACAACTCCGCTGCGATTGCAATGTTTCCGTACGCCCTGAAGACCAAATAGAACTCGGAGCAAAAATCGAACTCAAGAATTTGAACTCCATCAGCGGTGTCCGGCGCGCTCTTACTTACGAGATTCGCCGTCAGATCGCCCTTCTCGAGCGCGGTGAACAGTTGGGGCAGGAGACGCGCGGCTGGGACGACACCGCCGGTGAAACATTTCTCATGCGGACCAAGGAATTCGCGCACGATTACCGTTATTTTCCTGATCCAGATCTCGTGCCGGTGAAAACGGATGTGTTGGTGGCCGAGGTGCGGGAGCGTGTGCCGGAGTTGCCAAAGGCGAAGCGCGCACGGTTCGTCGAACAATATCAGGTGAACCCGTACGATGCCGCCGTGCTGGCGAACGATCTCGAGTTGGCGAGATATTTCGAGGCGGCTGCCAAAGGCGCGAAAAAGCCGAAGAACATAGCTAACTGGATTTTAAACGATTTGCAGAAGGCGCTCAGCGTCGCTGCCAAAGGGATAAACGAGTGTCCGATTCGACCCGCGGCGCTGGATGAACTGGTGAACCTGATCGACAGCGGAAAAATCAGCGGCAAACAAGGTAAAGAGGTTTTTGCGGAAATGTTTGCGACTGGGAAGAGCGCGGCTGCGATCGTGAAAGAAAAGGGCATTGAGCAACTGAGCGACCTAAGCGCGATTGAAAGGCTGTGTGAGCAAGTGATTGCAGCGAACCCGAAGCCAGTAGCGGATTTCAACGCGGGCAATGTTGCATCGCTGAATTTTTTGAAAGGGCAGGTGATCAAGTTATCGAAGGGAAAAGCCAATCCGCAATTAGTCGGTGAAATTTTGGAAAAGAAATTGAAAGAGTAGGATGCCGCGAGGCCGTGTCGTAACTGTAGGGCGTTTCTGTGAAACGCCTTTGGTTGGCGTCTGACACAGACGCCCTACAATAGTGGGGTGCAAATCTTGATCGCCCCGGATAAATTTAAAGGCACGCTCAACGCGCGGGAGGTCGCGCAAAACATCGCGAAGGGACTGCTCGGTGTACTCCCGGACGCGCAGGTCGAAATCGTGCCGATGGCAGACGGTGGCGAGGGGACGGCAGAAGCGATTTGTGATGCGCGCGGGTGTTCCTGGCTCGAATGCAAGGCGCACGATCCGCTCGGCCGCGAGATCGACGCGCGCTACGGATGGGTCGACCAGGAAAAACTTGCGGTAATGGAAATGAGCGAAGCCGCTGGCATGCGCCGTCTTACCGAAAGTGAACGCGATCCAATTCGCGCGACCACGTTCGGTGTAGGCGAAATGATTTTGGATGCGATTAAACGCGGCGCGAACGAAATCATTATGGGCCTTGGCGGCAGCGCTACAAACGATGGCGGCTTCGGCTTGGCCCGCGCGCTCGGTTTTCAATTCTTCGTGCAGTCGAGCGCCCGGAAACTTGACGGCTTAAAGCCGTCAAGTTCGGCGGGCTCGAACGAGGCGTTCGAGAGAGTGGTAACCGAGCTGGCTAACTTGGTGCGGATTAAACAATCCTCCAGGTTGGAGTTGCCGAAAATTATCGCGGCCGTCGATGTGAAGAATCCGTTGCTCGGTGAAAATGGAGCGACACGAGTGTTCGGTCCGCAGAAAGGCGCGACCCCAAGCGACATCGATATTTTGGAACGCGCGCTGAGCAGGCTCGCGGATGTTGTCGCCAATGAATTCGGTTTTGACTATCGCGATGCTGCCGGCGCCGGCGCGGCAGGTGGGCTCGGGTTCGGTCTGCTGAGTTTTTGCCGCGCGACGATCCGGCCTGGGTTCGAAGTTGTCGCCGAAGCAGTCGGGCTTGAACCGAAGGTGAAAGATGCGGACCTGGTGATTACAGGTGAGGGGAGTCTGGACCGCCAGACGCTTGAAGGGAAAACGCCAGCCGGTGTGGCCGGGCTGGCGCGGAAGCTCCATAAGCCGGTGTTCGCAATTGTTGGCCGTGCCACTAGGGATCGAGAACTTCGCGAACTGTTCGATGGTATTTACGAAAACGCGCGCCAGGGAATGAGCCAGCAAGAAAACATGAATCGCGCAGCCGAACTTTTGCGCGAGAACGCACGCGAGTTGGCAGATACATTTGGTGTTGGGCTATGAGACGCCCTTTGCCGCGAACCTGTTCGACGTATTGCGTGAAACACGCTTTTAAGGTGATTTCTTCGCGTTCCTCGGGTCGTCTGCCGGATTGACGTAATCGATTTGCCATGGGCCAATCCCATGGAGTTGGATGACCGTCTCTCCTTCAGACCAGCCGGCGTGTTTCATGCCAGCGGGCCAGTAACCGAAGGACCCGGCGGGAAGTTTTTTTGCGCTATTGCGATCGAGTGTTTCTCCGGTGGCGAGATAAAGGTTACCCGAAATCACGGTGACTCGTTCAGTTTTTGGATGGGTATGTGGCGGAATGTGATAGCCCTCAGGAAACTGGAAACGCACTACGAACGGGCCTTCCCCTGTTGGGTCGCCTTCGAGTACGGCCATCTTTGCGCCAGGAGGTATAGCCGCTGGTCCTGGTTTCCATTCAATGGATGTCGGAGGATAAAAACGCATCTCGGAAGATTGCTTCTCTTCGGCAGACAACCGCGTCGACGGGAAGGCCATGACCAAGAGCAAGGTTAATGTGGAACTGGAAATAATTTTCATGATGGATTGTTCTTCCTTCGTTCAGTGATGCAAGGCTTCAGTAAAATTCGCGGTACTGCTTCGCTGTTTCGACATAGCTCCATGCCCAGCGGACGATGTCTTTTTGCTCATCGAGGGTCAGCTCCCGGCGGATTTTTGCGGGCGAGCCGAGCACGAGTGAGCCGGGCGGGATTTTCATTCCCATCGTCACGAGCGCGTTTGCGCCGATGATGGAACGGGCGCCAACTTCGACGTCGTCGAGAATGATAGATCCCATCCCGATGAGTACTTCATTGTCGATCTTGCATGCGTGAACAATCGCGGTGTGGCCGATGGTGACCAATTCGCCTACGGTTGTTGGGTAACCGGTGTCAACATGGACGACAGCATTCTCCTGAACGTTCGAGCGCGGCCCGATGATGATGCGGTTGATATCACCGCGCAGGACCGCGCCGTACCAGACGCTTGATTCTTCCTCGAGAATTACGTCGCCCAGCACAGTCGCGCCGGGGACAACCCACGCGCTCGAATGGATTGTGGGGCCTTTTTGCAGTCGCGGGATGATGCCGTCGTGTCCCGTCGGCAGTGAATCTGGTTCGATATGCATTGGCGACGCGTGCCAAGATGGAATGCGCAGTGCGCGTTCGCAAGCGTACAAGCGCGCCGCTTCATGAAGCCGCGTAGCATTCATTAGTCGCATTACAAATTTGTAATAAAAGGCTTGCTTACCCAAGAGCATTCCACTTTGATCGGCCGCATGTCTTCGAAAATTAGTCTCGCACTGGGAACGGCGTTGGCAGCAATTGCGCTCTTTTGCTTTATCGAATCGAGCATCGCCCAGGATGCCCTCGTCGCGTCTCTTGACGCGACGGACAACGACGACGGCGATGCTGACGATAAGGACGATAGAGACGACAAATCCGGCAGGCGTCGAACACGAACGACAGGCAGTCTCACCAAGGGGTTTCTGAAATGCCCCGGTGGGAATCTGTCACTCGGCCTAACGAGTGTCAGCGAGGCCGCGGAGGCCGAGACGGTTGTCGTTACAGGAAGTGCATTTGATGTCTATCCCGTTCCGTATCCCGCGTTGCCGCCAGTGGAAGGGACGAGAATCAATGTCGGCAAAAAAACGTCGTTCGTGAAACCGGCAGAGTTCCCCACGTTCGCTGGTAACGATTACCGAGAGGTAATGGCTACGATTCCAGGCATCATCGTCAGCGAAGAGCCCCAATCGCCGATTATTAACTTTGGGTATCGCGGTCTGAACTCGCAGCGCAGCGAGTTCATGCAGGTGCTCGAAGATGGCATCTCCCTCAAGAACGAGCAGTTTGGTTTTCCTGAAACGCATTACACGCCAATCCTCGATGCGGTTGAGCGCATTGAACTCATTCGCGCAGGTGCGGCATTACAGTTCGGCCCGCAACCTGGTGGAGCCCTCAATTTTGTCATGAAAATGCCGCGCCTGGATGCGCCATTTCGTTTCACAACCAGGAACGTCTTTGGCAGCTATGGGTATTATCGCAATTACACGGAAGTGGACGGCACGGTCGGCCCGTTCGGCTACTATCTCTATTATGATCACCGACAGCAGGACGGATTCCGCGAGGCCAATAGCGACTATCATCTTAACAACGGTAGTCCGCGTCTTGTGTGGGATGTGACAAAAGATAGCCGATTCATCCTCACGCTTGATTTCTACAACGAAGAACACGGTGAACCAGGTGGCATGCGTCGCCGGGAAGAAGTCAATCCGGCAAATTCTGTCTTAGTGGAAGATGGTTTCACTCAGACCAGTCGATTTTTCGATCGGTTCCAGCTCGAGCGCTACTATGCGATGCTCGAGTATCAAAAGTTTTTCTCTGAGAGGACGGAACTCGAGGTCAAGGCGTTCGGCGGCTATTTGTCGCGC
>JBKPBJ010000295.1:0-10493 GCA_046726875.1 Verrucomicrobiota bacterium | reverse complement strand
AACCCATTTGCCGCCGATCAAATTTAATTTTGGCCGCTTCAGCCAGCTGGCGACGCGGGAACTAATCCCTGGGGTCGCTCGTTTGGATGGTTTGTGGCCGTTTCCCTGGCTCCCGTTAGCCCGACTCTTGAGTGCTGGAGTATTGATGCGCCGATGCGAAGTGGTGGTCGTCTTCATAGGATTGGAATTGGATACGTTCTCGTCGAGAACCTACGATTCTTTTAGCCCCGGTTTCGTCCAGCGCAAGACCTGAATTCAATGCATTCACGCCGCGGCGAATTTGGCAAAGCCGTGGACAATCTCGCTGACCTCGGTTGACGATTGAGAGCGCGCCCCTCGTCAGCTGTCCGCCCTTCCGACAAGCTCTCCTAAATCCTGCAATTTGTCGCCTATCATAAGCGGCTTACGATGAATGGAATCTGGCCTCGTTCGCTTCAGTCGAAAGAAGTCTCGCTCCAGACGTTCTTCCACAAAATCGTCATGATTCGGAACAACCTGCGAGTTCTCGAGCAGAAGGTGAACGCGAGCGATAAATAAGCGACGCCGACAAGGTCGACCTGCAACAATACATCACGCGTTGTTACGGATCGCTCACCACGTTCAACATCCTGTTCAAAAACAAAGACGATCAGTTCCGAACCAGCGCAATGGACAGGCCGAACGGCTGAGGAACACTCGTTCCTATCGCTTGAATCGAGGAAATGGGTTTTCCGAGGTAGAAGGTAAAGCTGCGAGGGTAGCAGCGAGTGAGCGCGGGCAGCGAGCGAGTTTCAACAAGCCGCACTACCGACGCAAAGCCGAAGTCGATTTACAAAACCAGTTCATCGGCGCCGCGATCACCGATCATAGCTACAGGAGAAGTTTCACAAAAGTAAACGAAGCAAACGACTCTCAACCACTTGTCCGCCGTAGCCCGGCGGCCGCGTGGCGTAGGAGGAAACGCTGGCTTCGACTACTGGCGTCACAAAATCCAAATCGAAGAAATGAATGTCAAAGGTTTTAGATTTGACCCCAATTCCCCTCCAATTCCCTCCTAAAGCAGAATAGAAGCGCGATGATCGTTTGCACGTCTTCAGGCCTGACTAAATACAGAGCTAAGCCAGCTGCTCAATGCAAAAATCATCAGCGCATTTTCCGTAAGGAACACCGCCAGGACCGCACCCAAGCGATCAACAATGCTCGATAGTTAGGATCACCGTTTGCCGCGCCGTGTGATTCAACTGACGGCGACCCGCTGCTGCTTACGCAACAAAATCGCGCCATAAATACATAATGGTATTGGAGCCAAAGCCAGTGCCGCGGCACGCAACAGCGATGGTTGAATTTCGATTCCGAGCCGGTTGACATGAACGAAGGCGTTCATCGCACCATGCAAAACCGCAACCGGCCAGATTGATCTGCCCGCAATTCGCAAACACGCGAACACCACTCCGAGCAGAAATGCCCATACCAATTGTGCAACCACGCGCGCTTCAGCATGACCGACAAAAAGGTTTAAGGCATGCGGAACACTAAATAAGAGGCTGGAAATAAGAATTGCCTGCCACACATTGCCTAGCCTCTGATCGCCTGAATTAGCGCTTAGTAAGAGCGATAGAATGAGGCCGCGAAACACTAACTCCTCGAGTGCGCCAGCGGCAAAACCGTTGAGCGCGACACCACCAGCCAAGTTTGGCTCACTCAGGTTCAGCGCCAGCGTACCTGTGAACAAAAGTGGATACACGATCATCGAGTAAACCGCGACCGGCACAACGATCAGCCACGCCCATGACGATGGTGAACTCAGCGCGTTGGAATCCCAATTGAGTTTCCGAATGGCGAAGATTGCGATTAATCCGACAATGAAGCGCGCGACCGCCGCAGCGTACTCTGTCCCGGTCGGATCGGTGAATCGCGATGCCGGCAGACTGACCAGAAAAATAGTCGCGGTGAGAAAGGCGATCGTAATCGCAAGGGCGACCCAAATTTTCCGCGCAAGAGTACCAGGAGCCACTCAAACGTGGTTCTATTGATACGGATGCTGAAGGTCAATGCGAATAAGCATTGACGCGCTCAGTGGTTGGCAAGCCGACGGCTTCAGCGATAAAGGCTGGTTTTCAGGAGAGTTCGCCGCGTCAGCCCAGCTGGATCTCTGGCGGCACCTGTCGCTTGAAAACGCCGCATTACCGAGGGCAAAGCCAAAGTCCACCAGTTCATCGTCGCCGCCTGGAACGTCAAACAGTCGAGCAACAATGGAAGCTCTTCACGATCTGCGACTCGAGTCACGGACGTTTGTTCGTTTGCCATTACATCGCCGGAATGGAGCGAATGGGATGAGCGACATAGAAGGTAAAGTGACGAGGGTAGAAGCGAGTGAGCGCGGGCAGCGAACGAGTTTCAAAATAGGTTGCTGTAACTTTTGTAAAGGGCTATTTCTGAAGGCCGGGTCGCGTTGGGTTGATAGGAAGGAAGAAGCTTTATGACCTGCAATCGAAGAAGAATGAGTCAATACACTTTATGCCGAGTATAATCAAAAAACTGTTCCATAAATCGGAAGGGCCGAAAGACGGCCTCACCCAGCCCCAGCGTGAGGCGATAGTCGATTTGCTAAACTATTGCATGTATGCCGACAATTTGGTCTTTCTCGCGGAGGACAGGTTGATCGCGGATACGGTCGCGAAGTTCAATTGGGATCCGAAAATACCGTTCGATCAGTTCGATGCGAGATCGATTGGTAACGCACGGAACGCGAGAGACAGTCAGGTGTACAGAGATCAATTCCTGGCTTCGATAAGGGATAGGCTTGGTACCGCTGCAGTGAAGGGAAAGGCACTGGACCTGTGCCAGGAGCTCTTTCTCGCTGATGGCGCGCGCTCTGACGAAGAAGACGCCGTGCTTCAAAATCTGAGGACGCTGCTCGAATAGTCGCCGGCCGTTGAAGCCGGGCTCCAGCGCCGGACACTGGTGAGTTTACCCATCCTGATCGCCGTAGCGACAGTGGCCGCCATGTTTAAGTTTGTTCAAAATCGACAATCGGAAATCGGCAATCGCAAATTCGTAGGATCCTGTTCAAAAAACAAGGACGCCCAGTTCCGAACCAGCGCCTAGGACAGCGTAGGTTTCTTTACTTATTGAAAAACGTGACCGCAGAGAGATTCGACGTCGTGCTGATTCCGTTCCTGCGCAAACTGATCAGCGACAAGGCCGAGACGCCGCCCATCGAAGCGGCTACCGTCGTTCCCGTCGCTTAAAAAGGCCGCGTTACCGAGGCAAAGCCAAAGTCGATTTACAAAATCAGTTCATTGGCGTCGCGCAAAGCAGCCTGAATTTCAGCCACCCGTTCCGCAGAAGTTTATTGTGCACGCATTGGTCCGACAAAAGTTAAGCAAAAAATGAATGCTGCGAAGAGACTACTGCCCGTCTGGCTCAGACTGCCAGTTCGGTCGAAGACTCGCCGCGCAGAGCTCGTACGCTGCGATTTCATCTCTTAATGGAATATCAGCCACTTGTCCAAGGGCGAAGCACTTTTAGTAGCGCAGCAATCATGTCTCCAATGCCGGCTCGGCGGACAGAACATCGATGCGCGGATTGGGAAATTTTGAACGATCCGGTAATCCGGAGAATCGTATCCTATTGTAGTAAGGGCAATGGAGTTTGCCTTCCTAAGTAGGAAAACCGCCTGACAGGTTTTCAGAGCTGATGACTCCTGTTTAGCGCAGCAATGCGCAGAAGGAGTTTCAGTCATATGAGGTTGTTTCTGGTCATTCGCACAGTCATCCTGCTCACGTGCTCGAACACATTCATGACCTTTGCATGGTATTCGCATTTGCGGAATTGGGGCGACAGAAAGTGGTACATCGCCGCGGTCCTGAGCTGGTGCATCGCGCTATTTGAATATCTCTTTCAAGTGCCGGCGAATCGAGCCGGCTATACGGTGCTGACCCTGCCGCAACTTAAAGTATTGCAAGAGGTGATCACCCTTTCGGTTTTCGCGCCTTACGCGATCCTTTACATGCATCAGGCGATCAAACTGAATTATGTTTGGGCCGGCGTCTGTCTGTTGGGCGCGGTGTATTTCATGTTTCGTTCCTAATCAGAACCGTCAACTACAATGGAAGAAGTTAATCAGTCCAGCCGCCGCCAATTTATCAAAGCAGGCGGGATCTTCATTGCCGGTTCTGCAGTAGCCGGGGCAGTCAACGCTTTCGGGAAAGAAGAAGAAAAGAAAAACGAGGAAGTTTCGCCGCCGGAAGACTTGATGCGCGAGCACGGCGTCCTCAAACGCATTCTGTTGATCTACGGCGAAGCGCTCCGGCGTATCGACAGCAAGCAGGATTTACCGCCCGACCCGCTGCTTGATGCCGCGAAAGTTATTCGTGAATTCGTTGAAGATTATCACGAGAAACTGGAAGAGAACTTTCTTTTTCCGCGATTCAAGAAGGCAAACAAACTTGTCGATCTTGTCGATGTGCTTTTGCAGCAGCATCAAGCCGGAAGGCGGCTCACCGACATTACGATGCAATTGGCGACAAACCAGGCGCTCAAGAATGCGGACGATCGCCGCAAGCTTGGCAATTCCATGCGTCAGTTCATCCGCATGTATAACCCGCACGAAGCGCGCGAGGACACCGTCCTGTTTCCCGCTTTCCGCGGAATCGTGAGCGCCCACGAGTTCGATTCACTGGGCGAAGATTTCGAGAAAAAAGAAGACGAGCTTTTTGGCGAAGACGGATTCTTCAAGGTTGTCGATCGCGTCGCGCAAATTGAAAAGAAGCTCGGTATTTACGAGCTATCGCAATTCACACCGAGGGTTTGATCGTGCGCCGCCTTTGCTACGCAGGCTCCAGTCGCAACAATTCTCATTCGCGTTGTTGTGGGAGCAATCTTCTTCACCGGCGGCGCGTCAAGTTCAATCGGTCAATTTCTCGAACGCGTGAAGCAAAGAACGGCTGCTGCGAAGAAACTACTGCCCGGCTGGCTCAGACTACCGGTCCGCTTCGGCTCGATTAAAAAAGTAGCCGGATCCATGACAACGGCGGGAACGTTACCGCAACCCGCTTCTTATGTACAAACAGGAACACGAATTGCCATGCAACGTTCTAGCTCGTTAGAATCTTAAGTGTGCTTCCTCTCGCCCAACTCGTTGACGAAAACCAAGAACTCTGCGAACAGCTGCATCGCTTTTCGCGAATAAGGGCGGCTCGTCTGATCGCAACACTCGGCGTACTGCCAGAGTACCATGCGAACACGATTCGAATAGAGGTCCTCACCCATCTCGCGGTTATTGCATGCTCGAAAGCGGCCGAACCGACGCGTGATGATTTGGCCAAATGGCTCCGCTTCTTCGGGAAGGGGAAGTGGGGTCGCGTCTAAACGTTTGACATTGGAACGTTGCCGAGCTGCGAATGCGTCGACAGTTTCTGATCAAGGTAAGCCTTGATGCTTTCCCTCATTCTACTTGCGGTCTTTGTAAGCAAATCCAAAAATGGCTCCGCGCATCCAAAGAATGGAATGTCAAATGGCCTGCTCGCGAAAGCGTTCGGAGTTGAGATTTGACCCCCGTTTGGACCCCGTTTGCGTTTGACTCTCTTTGCCGCATTGCAGACGTCGTTATCGGGATGATTTCCGGTGCGAGGCACAATCGTATTCATTGGCGAGACCAATCAGAGGCAGATTCGCAGCAGCACGCCAGGCCAGCCAAAAAGAATGACCAATGTATTAAGGAAGGTCATCGCGATCGCGATCTTGGCGATCAATGGTAAAGAAGGTATCGTCGATAACGTCGGGCCGCTACGACGACGGAACGGCGCAACGCTTACGAGAAGGAGTAGCAGAGTGACCGCGAGCACTGCGGCATCCCATACGCAGAATAATCCAACTCTGTAGAACGGCATGTAGCGCCAAAGGCCGTGTCGATCTACGACCGTCTCTTCGAAGATGACCCACGTATTAACGAACGTCATGGCAATGCCGATCTTGGCGATCAGCGGTAAATGAGGTGTTGTCAATGTTTTCATAGTTTGCTGTGACGCTCGGGCTTGAAGTGCGCTTTAAGTCAAGCGACTTTTTCTTTTGAAATGGCGAACATCACCATCGGCGAAGTAGCTCGCAGGGCGGGTCTGAAAACTTCTGCAATCCGGTATTACGAGAAGATCGGCTTGCTGCCGAAAACTCAGCGCATCGGCGGGCAGCGCCGTTACGAAACCGGCGTCTTGAATTATTTGGAGGTCATCGACGTGGCCAAGCGCGCCGGATTCCGCATGGATGAGATCAGGCACCTCTTCCACGGATTTGGCAAGGGGACTCCGGCATTCCGGCGCTGGCAATTACTCGCGCAACGCAAGATAAACGAAATGGACGATCTGATCGCGAAAGCGAAGAAAATGAAACGCCTGCTGGAAAAGGCGGATCACTGTAAATGTCTTGATCTGGAAGATTGTGGTAGGGCCTTTCTCGGGAAGCGTTGAATGGCAAACCGCAGGGGGGAAACGGGGTCGAATCTAAACATTTAACATTCACCAGCAACCGAGCAGTTGAGAGTTGTTAGTTGAGAGTTGAGAGGGAGTCGGGAGGTCAGAGAGCGGTTTCAGAATTCAGAAGCGAATTCGTTAACCGAAAGCATCCGATTGCGGGGATGGAGAAAGTAAGAAGTAAGAATTAAAAATGGAGAATTAAGAAGGGAGAAAATTCGGAGGTCAGGAGAGTGCGCTCGGCTCGAGGACTGCGGTACTCGATGAGGACGCGGCCTGTCTCTGGTCGCGGACTTCACTCACACCGGCGGTATCTTCTTTCGAAAAGAGAATCGAAAAGACCTGCAGACTGCGCGCCCGAAATGCGCCCGCGGAACTGAGCAGGTAAAATCGCCACATTCGCCGGAAACGTTCGCCGTAGCGATCTGCAAAGCGGGGCCATGCACGGCGGAAGTTTTCCTCCCAGGCGAGGAGTGTAGGGTCGTAATTCGGCCCGATGTTCTTGATGTCTTTAACGATGAAAACGCCTTCCGCAGCGCGTGCCAACTGGGCGAGGGAAGGAAGCATGGAATTTGGGAAAATGTAACGCTTGATCCAGGGATCAGTGTGGAAGCGCGGAGAGTTTCCGCAGATTCCCTGGCAAAGAAATAATCCGTCTTCGCCTAACGAACCAGCGGCCGCTTGCATATAGGCGCGATAATTTTTGTACCCGACATGCTCGACCATGCCCACACTCACCACGCGATCAAATCGCTCCGTGACTTCGCGGTAGTCGCGCAACTGGATTTGCACGTCCAATCCCTGACACCAACGTTGGGCGTAACGGAATTGCTCCTGTGAAATTGTTATCCCGACTACGTGGCAACCGTAATTGCGGGCGGCATGACGGGCCAATCCACCCCAGCCGCAGCCGATATCCAGCAGGTGCAGGCCGGGTCGCAGACGCAACCTCTCGCAAATCCAATCCAGCTTCCGAAGTTGCGCGGAGGCGAGATCGTCGCCTTCGGCGAAGACCGCACAGGAATATTGCATATTCGGATCGAGCATTGCTTCGAAGAAATCGTTGCTTAGATCGTAGTGAAACCCGGCCGACTTTTCGGGAGCGCCGGAGAGTTTGCTGGTTCGCAACAAGGGCGGTGAGCAGTGCCCAGATGTTGGGAAGTCGGAACGCGAAATGATTCTCGAGTCCGGCGTGAATGGCGCGGCAACACATCTCATCCAGCGCATCGCAGTCCCACCAGCCGTCCATGTAGGATTCTCCGAAACCGAGCGTCCCAGAAGCTAGGACCCGGTTAAAGAAATGCCGGTTATGCACCTGAATGTCCCAGGGACGCGTGCCGTCGATGCGAATGTCCGCGCACGCGAGAAGATTGGTCATTACCTTCTCGGCAGTAGGCATAAGGATTTGGCGGGCGAGAATACTTCGTCGCTTGTCTAAAGAATCGCGCCCGCTGCAATGATTAGTCTGATCGAGAGAAAGGATGAAGCAGTTTAGAAGTGATGAATGATCCGCCTTCGCATAAAGCTAGGGCGCGACAGGCGGGTGACAGATTGCAGGCGACACGCCTGCCGCTACAGGGAAACGTCAATGCGATGCGCAGGGCGTGGAGAAAGATTCGCTACCGTCTGGAGTGGTTGGGGCTCAAATCCGCCACGAAATTCGTTCCGCTTTTGTCGCGCAAAGCTTGTTATCGGCTGGCCCTTTTGCTCGGCTGGCTCGGCGCATCGCTAGATCGTCGGGGCCGGCGCGTTGCGCTGAGTAATCTGCGCGTGGCTTTTGGCGATGAGATTTCAGGCGAGGGCCGCGCGCGGATCGTGCGTGAATCTTATCAGCATTTTGCCCGCACCATGCTCGATTTTTTTTGGAGCCCGCGCCTAACGAGTCAAAATTTCTCGCGTTACGTTGAGTTCGAGAATCGCGAGAGATGGGATGAGGAAGGCACGCGCCCGGGCAAGCCGGTCATTGTCGGTTGTTATCATTACAGCAACTTCGAATGGCTCAGCATTGTCTCGGCCTTCGCCGGTCTCGAAGGTGTCGTCATCGCGCAGCAATTCAACAATCCACTGCTCGATCCGATCTTCTCGAAGCTGCGCCAGAGAAGCGGCCATCGCGTGGCACCGCGCAAAGGCGCCGTCATGCATCTGTACCGGGCCCTGCGCCGCGGCGAACGCTTCGCCTTGCTCGGCGATCTGACAACTTCGGCGAAACTGCCGACCGTGGCGATTAAGTGCTTCGGGCGTGAACGCTGCGTCACGTTTGCTCACGTCTGGCTGCACCAGCGCACGGGCGCGTCGCTCATCAATGTCCATTGCGAACCGCTGCCCGGCGGGCGTTACCGCGTGGTTTTCCATCCCTGGATTGAGTTTCCCGCGGGCGCTTCACTCCAGGAAATGGCGCAAGCTTGCTGGGACCAGTTCGAGCCGGTTGTCCGGAAAAATCCCGCTCCGTGGCTCTGGATGTACAAGCATTGGCGTTACCGTCCGCTGGCGGCGAATCTGGCGGCGTATCCGTTCTACGCGAATATTTCGCAGGATTTCGAGCGCCGTCTCGATGAAGGCGTGCGCAAACTTCCACCGACGACTTCGAAAGTGAAGCTGCCGATGGTTACGCCCGCATAACGCAAGGCAAAAGCCCGCTTCCGCATGGTGCTGGTCACCGGCTGAGGCCCCGATTACGCGAGATTAGGCGCTCCCGTAGACTCGTTAGGCAGCGCAGCCTGCTCGCAAGCGCTCTTCCGAGCCTCGAGTCCGGCGACGTCTGGAAGGTGATCTCTGAGGGCAGCGGATGCCGCAGGCGGGATGTTGATAGTTGATCCGCCTTCACCAAGATGCTTCCACCGATCTTTGTCGACTCTGATTCGAAGACTGCGAATATTTCTAACGCAAAATCACGATGTCGATCCGGATTGTAGAGGCAGATCTGAGTTTGGCTGAGCACCAGGAAGCGGTGCTGGCGATGGTGGATGCGTACTCAAGAGACGCCATGGGTAATGGCAAGCCGCTTGACCAGGATGTTCGAACGCGGCTTATACCGGGACTACGGAGGCATCCGACGACGCTGATCTTCCTGGCATTTGATGGTGTCCAGCCGATCGGAGCAGCCGTCTGTTTCATCGGTTTCTCGAGCTTTGCTGCCAAACCAATCATCAATATTCACGACTTCGTGGTCCTACCGACGTCTCGCGGCAAAGGCATTGGGCGACGGTTGCTGGAGGCGGTCGAAGCCAAAGCAAGGGAACTTGGTTGTTGCAAGTTGACGCTGGAAGTGATGGACAAAAATCATCAGGCCGTTCGCATGTATCAGGCGGCCGGTTTTGAGCGCTATTCCCTGCAAGAGGAAGCAGGTGCGGCAATTTTTATGTCCAAGCCGCTGCAGTAGCTGGTAACTGTGCGCACACCTGGACGAGAGACTTTCTTTTCCATACTTCAAGAGGAGGTTCACAGATGAAGATTTTTGTTGCAGGCGGAACGGGAGCGATCGGTCGTCCGCTGATCGCGGAATTGCTCGCCAAAGGGCACGCTGTAGTTGCTTTGACCCGTTCCCCCGAAAAGGCTCAAGCCTTAGTAAAACAAGGCATAGAACCTGCGATCGCCGATGTATTTGATGCCGATGCGGTCAAAGCGGTTGTCAGTCACGCTCAGCCGGAAGTCGTGATTGAACAACTCACCGCCCTACCCAGAACCTACACCCGTGAGTCAATGAACGCCGCCGCCGCCCTCAACACTCGCATCCGTTTGGAAGGCGGCGCCAATGTGCTGGCAGCCGCGCAAGCAGCGGGTGTGCGGCGTTACCTGAGGCAGTCAGTCGCATTCTATGCGGCTCCTGGTCCTGGATTGGCAGATGAAGATACGCCCCTGGCATTTGATGCCTCGCCTGCGGTTGCAGCAGGTGCCCGCGAGGTAACTGAGCTTGAGCATCGCTTACTAGGAAATCCCAACATAGAAGGGATCGTCCTGCGTTATGGTTTCTTCTATGGACCCGGCACCTGGTTCAACCCCGATGGCGATGTTGCCCGACAGGTGCGACAGCAGCAGTTTCCGATC
>JBKPBJ010000294.1:0-2041 GCA_046726875.1 Verrucomicrobiota bacterium | reverse complement strand
TGCACAAAAAATTCCGCGCCGAAGAACGCGCCGATTGTCCGTTTGTCGATTTGCCCTCAAAACAAAACGGCCAATGGGTGCTGGGCATCACGCCTTCGATGATGAAGAAAATGCACTGGGTCAATCCGAAGTTCGTCGCCGAAATCAAATTCGCCGAGTGGACGCGCGATCGGAAATTGCGGGCTCCAGTATTCCTCGGTTTACGCGACGATAAACAGCCGGGCGAAGTTGTTCGAGAAACGCCGCCGACGTGACAGGTGTCGGCGTGCGGGGTTGTCGCGCCAGACGCCTCTCGAACTTGATTAGTAAATCGTGCGCGCGTTTTCGCTCGCGTACTCGAACATAAAAAGCCAGGCAAAATTGGGCGCGAGGATTTGAGGGACACATTGATAACTGCCTCGGTTGTCAGCGCGGCGATGATTTGACCCGGTTGCACTGGGTCGAGAAATTTCAAAGGAGGATTTAATTTTGGTATGAGAATTGCGCAGGTAGCGCCGCTTTATGAAAGCGTGCCACCGAGATACTACGGGGGAACAGAACGCGTGGTGTCGTATCTCACCGAGGAACTGGTGCGACAGGGCCACGAAGTGACGCTCTTTGCGAGCGGAGATTCGGAGACGAATGCGCGGTTGGTGGCGGCGTGCCGGCGGTCGTTGCGTTTGGATAAACGTTACCAGGGCCAGATGGCCCACCATTTCGTCATGCTGGAGCGTGTTTTCCAGCGCGTCGGCGAGTTCGACATCATTCATTTTCATGTCGATTACCTGCATTTTCCGCTTAGCCGCCGCGAGGTGGCTACGCACGTGACCACATTACATGGGCGGCTGGATATTCCTGACCTTGTCCCGTTGTACCAGGAGTTTCGGGATATGCCTGTAATCTCGATCTCGAACGGGCAACGGGAGCCGTTGCCGTGGGCAAACTGGCAGGCAACGGTCTATCACGGCTTGCCCACCGACATCTACCGATTCCGTCCCCAACCCGGGAGTTATCTGGCTTTTTTGGGACGTATTTCGCCCGAGAAAAGAGTGGACCGCGCGATCGAAATTGCGAAGCAGGTTGGAATGCCACTCAAAATTGCAGCGAAAGTCGATCGGGTAGACAAAGATTATTTCGAGTCGGTGATCGCGCCGTTGCTGCGTAATTCACTCGTGGAATTCGTGGGCGAGATCGGCGACGTCGAGAAAGATGAATTCCTGGGCAATGCGTATGCGTTGCTGTTCCCGATCGACTGGCCGGAGCCGTTCGGGCTGGTGATGATTGAGGCGATGGCCTGTGGCACACCCGTCATGGCCTATCGCGGCGGCGCCGTCCCCGAACTTGTGCAGCAGGGTCACACCGGCTTCATCGTGGAAGACTTGGCAGATGCGGTAGAAGCGGTGCGACATGTAGCCCAGTTGAGCCGAAAACGGTGTCGCGAAGTGTTTGAGCAACGCTTTACGGCTACGCGAATGGCGCATGACTACATGCAACAATTCGAACGCCTAGTTGCGAGCAACCAAGAGGTTTCGGAGGCCGCGTAATGGCCAGGGGAGAAGTAATTCGTATTCGGAACGAGTTTTACATTCGTTCCTCTTCAGCCCGCGTGGACGTGCGCACGCGGGTTTTGAAACAGGGAGACATGTTCGCTGTTTTCGATCGATTTGGCGATGTCGAGACGTTTGGCACTGGCGAACTCGGATTGTATTACCGGGACACGCGGTTTTTATCCCGGCTGACTTTGAAGCTCGGAAAGGATCGGCCTCTATTGCTAAGCTCGACGGTCCGAGAGGACAACGCCGTTCTTGCTGTAGACGCTACTAACCCCGACGTCTGGCGCGACAGCGAGATAGCAGTTCCAAGAGGAACGATACATGTGTTTCGCTCAAAGATTTTGTGGGACAAAGCGTGTCACGAGCGTCTTCGCATTCATAACTACGGACGCGCAGCTGTCGATTTTGTTTTGTCGATCGAGTTCGATGCCGATTTTGCCGATATTTTCGAACTGCGTGGCATGCATCGCGAACGTCGTGGTCGTCGCTTGGAACCTGAGGTCGCGGAC
>JBKPBJ010000293.1:0-3679 GCA_046726875.1 Verrucomicrobiota bacterium | reverse complement strand
GCCGCGAACGTGCAGCTGTCCGAACGAATCCTGTGCGACGCCGGGGAATTGCAGCATCGTTTGGTTAAACGGCGCGTTCTCGCCCCGCGCTTGCGATTCGATGCGGTCAGGTCCGACGGTGTAACGCGTCGCGCCGAGACTCGGCACAATCGCTTCACGCGAGATGTCGAGTTCCTGAGACGTGACAACGACCTGTTCGGTCGTTTCGGTTCCCGGAGTTGCTGTAGCCGACGGCGGGGCGGCTGGCGCAGTTGGCGTAGCGTTTTGCGCCCTGGCCATGTTCGTCCAGAAAAGCAATATGGTTCCTGCGATCAAAACTTTTTTCATTTAGGTTTTTGAGAAATGGATTTTTCAAGATTGGTCGTTTTAGAGGCGCTCGCCGCGGCGAACGCCGGTTCGATTTCGATTCGGCAGCGCTGTAGCCGCGTCGCTATGCGAGGCGCGATCCTGAACTGTTAGTGAGCCGCGCGCCGCGTCGCCCACACGGCGACGGCTACAGCTTGCGTGTTAACCAACTACCGGCGGCGCGTGCGCGAAGATGTGCGCGTTAAGGAAGAGTGGCTTGACCCAGGTAGAGGTGAGCGAAGCGGCTGCAGCGAAGCAAACATTAAATTGCGGGGCACTGATGAGCGGCGGCTGACCCGCGTGCTCATAACTACCTGACGCAATCAGCGTGATCGCGCAGACATGGTCACTGCGATTCGCGTCAGCGTGAATGTATCCGTGCAATCGCGGCGAGAGGCTGACGAGAAGCGTCCACGAAAACGCCGCAAACAGAAAAGTTGCGACGATGACACGCGCGCAATTCTGTGAACGCGCCGAGCTGTTCATCGCGCAGCGATCTTCAGACTGCGCATCGCGGCGCGCAAGCAATTTCTGGGGAGCGCACGCGCCCTCGCGTGCTGTTCGCGGCGCCTCGCCGCGAACTTTCCCGGCGTCGTGGGACACTCAGCGAATGGCATTCATCCCGGCGATTGGCGAAGGCGCCAATCGCAGCACGCGAGGGCGCGTGCGCTCCCCGGAATTTACCGTCTCGGAGCGAATGCTAATCGCCGGCTTTGCCGCCAGGTGCGATTCGCGTTTGGAAGGCAACACCATGATTGATCCCTGACGCTTTCGATGCTGCGCGTGCGCGGACCTTTTCGGCCCATTTCGCGTTTTCGTAGTATCGGTCCTGATCCGACGGGACCAGGTTCCAACGGAGATGTCCCAAATGACGCCAGCACTCGAGGATCATGCCGCGATCAAACGCTTGTCCTTTGGCTGCGACCACCAGACAATTGTTCTCCTGCCACGTGCCGGCATGCGCTTCGCCCCAGTGAAGTTCGAGCGTTTTGAGTTTCAGCGTGTCGAGGGCAAGAAGCAGGTCTTCAGTCCATTGGTAGCAATAGCCGCGATTCCTCCAGCCGTGATAGACGAGGAAATTGTTGAAGATCGGCGTGCCGAACATCCGATACTCTTGCCTTAGCCGCGCCACCGTAGAAAAGGCGCATTGTGCCACGAGCGTCGCTTCCTTTGGATCCACTCTGCGTGAAAGCGCCGCGAGCTGGTCCGCCAATTCTTCAGCCTTGGCAGAATCTTTTGGTGATACTTCGAAATTGAACCTTTGCTGTTCAGCCTCAACGACCGCGCTCGACACCGCAAACGCGGCAATTATGCCGGCGACAAGTCTCGTATGCATTTACAAAATCCCTTCGCGAAAACAGCGTCCGTCGCGGGTATGAGGCGCAAACTGCCACGCAATTTTTGCAAAGCAAAACCCAATAAACGCCCTGTGGGCGCAACAGCAGAGGCCATATTTTTGACTGCACTAGGAGTGATTCGATGAAACCGATTCTCTTGTTAAGTGACGAACCAGAAACAGTGAGACTGATGTTGGAGGAGGTTACGTCCGGCGGCGTGGCCGTGCGTGAGAGTGAAGCTCGCGCTGGCTGCAATTGCGATCGCTGGGGACATCCTTCTGCGGGGTGTCTCGACCCCAAAAAAGCCAAACGAGAGCCGACGTTCCGATTTCCTCACCAGTCAAACAGCGAGGTAAATAAATGGAATACCTGATCGTATTCACCGTTGCGGCGATGATGATAGCTTATGTCTGCATCATCGGTTGCTGCCTTCGGAGCGCATAACGGCAGAGGAAGCCTCACTCGAGAGCACTTGCTGGTCTCATCAGCTTGCGCGTCTGCTCGCACGGCGCTACTGGCGCACGCCGATTGTGCCTCCCGGCAGGTTCGCGCGAAAGATCAGGCTTTCGAGCTGCCAAGAAATGCGGAGTAAATCGCAATCGCCGCTAGGACCAGCGTTGTTCTTTGGCCCATAATTGGCGGGTGACTGACCGAACCACTGCAGACACGCAACGCGCAAAGGCTGCTGCCGGCACCTGGTCGCGAGTAGTCCGGTTGATCGAAGCGCACCCGGACGTGAAGCAGGTGCGGCTAAATGTAAATGATCATAGCGTCACGGTTGGGTTTTACGAAACGCCATCCGAAGAAACGTTGAACCAAATAAAAGCCGACGTGCGCGTTCAGCTCTCGGGAGAATGGGATGTGTCGATCATCGCTGACGACAACTCGCCGATGATTCATCTCCACAAAATCGACCATTACACGACCGAATTTCATCGCGCTCATCCCTCCGGCGAACCGCCGGTGATTTGGAAACGCATTCCGTTGCCGACGTGGCGAAACCGTCCGTTTCCACGCCCGGTCCCTCGTGATTACCGCGTCATGTTGCTGCTGGCTGGCGTTTGCGGGGTGAGCACGCTTATCGGTTTTCTTCTCAGCCGCGTGGGGGTCCGCGGCGAATTTATCGCGCCTTTCTTTGCTCTGGCTTATCTCAGCGGTGGATGGTTCGCGACTCAAGATGTGTGGGACGCGCTCAAGCGCGGCAAGATCGACATTCAGTTTCTCATGGTCGCCGTCGCGCTCGGCGCCGTTTTCGTCAAAGGATCGACCGAGGGCGCGACGCTGCTCTTTCTTTTTTCGTTGAGCAATGCGCTGGAGCAGTTCGCAAATTATCGCACACGCAAATCGATCGAGTCGTTGCTAAAAGTCGCACCGAAACACGCATTGCGACGTGAAAACGGTCGGTGGATAGAAGCCCCGATTGAGAAAGTGCAGATTGGAGACGAGTTGCTCGTCAAACCCGGCGAACTCTTTCCGGTGGACGGTGTCATGATCGAAGGCGCAACGTCAGCGGATGAATCGGCGCTGACTGGAGAAGCGATTCCGGTGGTGAAACAAATCGGCGACACGGTGAGCGGCGGCACTCTGAATCTCGACGGACAATCGGTCATCCGCGCAACGCGCCGGCTCGGAGAGAGCGCGCTTAGCCGCATTCTTGCGCTAATTGAAATGGCGCAGCAACAGAAAGCGCCGGCGCAACGTTTCACCGACAAATTTAGCCGCTACTACACCTGGATCGCGCTTTCGCTCGCCGCGTTTGTCTTTGTCGTCCTGCTCGTGATGCATCGTCCGATAGCCGACGCGTTTTATCGCTCAATGACGGTGCTTGTGGTGGCATCGCCGTGCGCGCTCGTCTTATCGATTCCATCGGCGATTCTGGTCGCTATCGCCGCAGGAGCGCGCCGCGGGATTTTGTTCCGCGGTGGTGTGGCTGTCGAAAATCTCGCGGGCGCAACCCAGTTCGCGTTCGATAAAACTGGAACGCTGACCAAAGGCGC
>JBKPBJ010000292.1:0-19447 GCA_046726875.1 Verrucomicrobiota bacterium | reverse complement strand
CAGCGACGGTTTCCAAATATGAAGACAGGGCGCAACCGCTGGGGCGCCGACAAACTTGAAGCGCGTCTCGCGCTCCGTAGTCTCCTCCGATGCAAATGCGCGAACCAACTATCGATATTGATTCGTTCGCGCGCAGACACATCGGGCCAAACGAGGAAGAAGTCCGCGCGATGTTGCGCGACGTGGGTTTCGATAGTCTCGGCGCGCTCATCGATGCCACGGTTCCAAAGGACATTCGTCTCAAACGGGAGCTGAATTTGCCGGAAGCGAAATCGGAAGGCGAAGCGCTGGCTGAGCTACGGGCGATTGCACAAAAGAACAAAATCACGCGCTCGTTCATCGGGGCCGGCTATTACGACTGCATCACGCCGCCTGTCATTCAGCGAAACATTCTTGAAAACCCTGGCTGGTACACGGCTTACACACCTTACCAGGCGGAAATCGCGCAAGGGCGTCTCGAAGCACTGCTGAACTTCCAGCAAATGGTCATCGATTTGACTGGCCTCGACATCGCAAACGCTTCCATGCTAGACGAAGCCACGGCCGCTGCCGAGGCGATGGCGCTTTGTCACGCTGTAGCCGGGGGCGGTGACCCCGGCCGCAGAAAGACGTTCTTTGTTGCGGATAATTGTCATCCCCAAACGATTGCGGTCGTTCAAACCCGTGCGAAGCCGCTCGGCATCGAAATCAAGATCGGCGATTACTCGCAGTTCAAATTCGACAGCACAGTTTTCGGCGCGCTTGTTCAATATCCCGCGACCGATGGCGCGATCTATGATTACGCCCAGTTCGTCGGGCAGGCGCACGACGCCGGCGCGCTGGTTATTGTCGCGGCAGACATTCTTGCTCTCACTCTGTTGAAGCCGCCGGGTGAATTCGGCGCGGATGTTGCCGTCGGCAACACGCAGCGTTTTGGCGTGCCGCTGGGATTCGGAGGGCCGCACGCCGCGTACTTCGCCACGCGTGATGAATTCAAACGTCACCTGCCCGGCCGACTGGTGGGCGTTTCACACGACGCTGAAGGTCGGCGCGCGTATCGCCTCGCATTGCAAACGCGCGAGCAACATATCCGCCGAGACAAAGCAACGAGCAACATCTGCACAGCAGAGGTTCTCCTCGCCGTCATTGCGTCGATGTATGCGGTTTATCACGGTCCCAAAGGATTGCGCACAATCGCGGAACGTGTTCACCGGTTAACCAGTCGACTTGCGGATGATCTGCGCGGCCTTGGCTGCACAGTCACGCACGAGAATTTCTTCGACACGGTTCGGATCGAAGTGGAATCGAGCGAAATCACTTTGGAGCACGCGGCCAAAGCGGGTTGCAACCTGCGCGCCCTTGGGCCACGCGCGGTCGGTATTTCTTTCGATGAAACGACAACGCCACGGGATATTGAGCTGCTGATGTCCATCTTCCGCGGCACGAACGTCCGCGATTTTGACGATGACAACATCGGCGACCCACCAATCCGCATTCCGCAATCCGCATTCCGCACTTCCGAGTTCCTCACGCATCCGATCTTCAACATGCACCACACCGAAACCGAAATGCTGCGCTATCTGAAGAAGTTGGAATGGCGCGATCTGTCGCTAACAACGTCAATGATTCCGCTTGGCTCATGCACGATGAAACTCAACGCCTCCGCGGAAATGTTCCCGATCTCATGGCCCGAGATTTCCAAATTGCATCCGTTCGCACCCGTCGAACAGGCGTCCGGCTACTTGGAAATTATTCGGCAACTCGAAGACTGGCTCGCTGAAATCACCGGGTTCGCGGCGGTTTCATTGCAACCAAATGCCGGATCGCAGGGCGAATTCGCAGGTTTGCTGGCGATTCGCGAATATCACGCGTCGCGCGGCGAAGGGCATCGCAATATATGTCTCATTCCGACATCAGCGCACGGAACGAACCCGGCCAGCGCGGTAATGGCTGGGTTTAAGGTTGTGTCGGTCGCCTGCTTAAAAGACGGAGACATTGATCTTGCAGACCTTCGTGCGAAGGCAGACGAACACGCGCGCGATCTCGCCGCGCTCATGGTGACTTACCCATCAACGCACGGCGTGTTCGAGCCGACGATTCGCGAAATCTGCGACATCGTTCACGCGCATGGCGGCCAGGTTTACATGGACGGCGCAAACATGAATGCGCAGGTCGGTCTTTGTCGCCCCGGCGATTACGGCGCCGATGTTTGTCACCTGAATTTGCATAAGACATTTTGCATCCCACACGGCGGCGGCGGTCCCGGCGTGGGTCCGATCGGTGTGGCCAAACATCTTGTCAATTTTCTTCCGGGCCAAGCAAACATCGAACGTCCAACGCCCAACGCCCAACGCCCAACTGTCGGGCCAGTTGCAGCGGCGCCTTATGGCAGCGCGAGCATTCTGACCATTACATGGATGTATATTCGGATGATGGGTGCAGAGGGATTGAAACGAGCAAGCGAAGTCGCAATTCTAAACGCAAACTACATGGCCAAACGGCTCGATCCGTACTTTCCTGTTCTTTTCAAGGGCAAGCATGGTCTCGTTGCGCACGAATGCATTGTCGACGTGCGCCAATGGAAAAACGCAGGCATTGAAGTCGAAGATATGGCAAAGCGTTTGATGGATTACGGCTTTCATGCGCCGACCGTTTCGTGGCCGGTTGGTGGGACGATGATGGTCGAGCCGACCGAGAGCGAACCGAAACACGAGCTTGATCGTTTCTGCGATGCGATGATCTCGATTCGCGCGGAAATGCAAGCAATTGCGGACGGAAAACAGGATCGGCAAAGCAATTTGCTCAAGAACGCGCCGCACACCGCGCGACAAATCGCGTCCGACAAATGGGACCGCTCTTACTCGCGCGAACAGGCAGCTTTCCCGGCACCGTGGACGCGCGACCGCAAATTCTGGCCCGCAGTTGGCCGCATCGACAACGTCTACGGCGATAGGAATCTGTTCTGCTCCTGCCCGCCGGTGGAAGAGTTTGAGAATGGATAGCGAACGCGTCTCGTCCCGCGTCTGCGGGAGCGAGCGCGTCCCCGCGATCGCGAACTTTTCCTGACTTCGCTCCTGCTCAGAAATATACGGAAGCGCCCCAGCAAGATTGTTTCGGCGTGACGCCGAAAACCAGCACGCGAGGCGCGTGCGCTACCCTTCCGGAGCGAGCTCTGGCGCTGTGACGACGCGGGTGGGGACGAGGCGCAGCGCGGCACCATTTGGTTCCTCGGCTGCGGCAGATCCGGCTTCGTGGTATTCAGCGTCGCTGTTCACCTGCCACAGATCGTAAAGCTTTGTGTCAGCGAGAATATTTTCCACGCACAACATCGCGGTCATCATGGCGTGGTCCTGGTTGTTGTATTTATGCATGCCGTTGCGCCCGACGAGGTGCAGGTTTGGGTAACGTGTGTCCAGTTCCTGGCGAATCGTGGCCACGTTTCGCGCGTACTCATCGTCGTAAACTGGATATGCTTTTTTCTGGCGAACCACGCAGCCATCGATGAAATCGCCATCCCTCGCGAGTCCAATTTGAATCAGCTCGCGTTTGGCGAGCTCGATCAAGTCGTTGTCGCTCGAATCCCAGAGTCCATCGTGTTCGAAACAGAAATATTCCAGACCGTAACAGACCTTGTCATGCTCGGGCACCATTTCGGGCGACCATGAACGGAAATTCTGAACACGGCCGACTTTGACGCTCGGGTCGTGAATGTAGATCCAGTTGTCATCGAACATCTGCCGATCTTTCAAGATCAACATCACGGTGAGGAAATCGCGATACTTGAGACTTTCAGCTGCGCGCTTGGTTCGTTCACTCACAGCCGGCGACAAACCACCGACCAGCTCGCGCATCGGCGCGGATGAAATCACGTGTTCGGCTTCGACTGTTTGCATATAGCCGCGGCCGTTTTTGTATTCGACGATCCAGCTTCCCGACGTCTCGTCATAAGAACAGCGACTCACTCTGGAGCTCATCTCCACTTTGCCGCCTAACGCCTGCATCTTTTCCGCGCAGGCTTCCCACATCATGCCAGGCCCGCGTCGCGGATAACGGAAAGAATTAATCAGCGTCTTGATGACTTTGCTCCGGTCGCCGTTGTAACGCTGCGGAATAAGCGCATTTTTGATTGCGCTGCCTAACGACAGGCCTTTGATCCGTTGAGCAGCCCAGTCGGCGGAAATCTCCTTACAGCTCATGCCCCAGACTTTTTCGGTGTAGCTTTTGAAGAACGTGTTAAACAGCCGTTTTCCGAATTGGTTGCTCACCCATTCTTCGAAATTCCGCGGGTTTCGCACCGGAAACAGCCGCGCTTTCAGCCAGGAAAGAATGCACAGAATCGATTTTAGAACACCCAACTTCAGCAGCGCTTCAATTGGCTTAAGCGGGTAAGAAAAAAATTCGCCACCGTAAAAAATGCGTGACGAACGCGGTCGCATGAGCATGTCGTTCGGCAAAATCTCCGTCCACAAATCTTCGACTGCTTTCGATTTTGAGAAGAAGCGGTGGCCGCCGATATCGAAATGGAAGCCCTTGTAGGTCACCGTGCGGGAAATGCCGCCGACGTAAACGGGATCGGCTTCCAAAACCAGGACTTCGACGTCGTTTTTCGAAAGCAAATAGCCGGCCGTAAGACCTGCCGGACCGGCACCGATTATGACCACCTTTGGCTTCATGTTCTGCTACGCGACCCAGTTGCCCCGGGTGAAATTCCAAATGTACCAGCCCTGCACGCACAGCCCCGCAGCGCTGACCAACGCTACCGCCGCCGTACCTAAGGCCCGCACCCATACTGGCGGCGTGCGAAATTGACGCAGAAAATTCAAAAACGCCAGCACGATCAAAGCGTATGCGCAGAACGCGTAACGCAGCATACTTTCCATGTCGACACAGGCGACGCCGCTTACCGACAGGTAGTAAATCGTAGCGGCGCAGAAATAGATCCCGGCCCGTACCGGCAAGTCGGCGCGGCGCCGAATCGCTGGCACCAATTCGCAAAGTGCCATGCCAACGAGAAGCACGGCACCCAGTGTCATGGCCAACTGACTCGCTTCGGTGGGATTGTTCGGTGCTGGAACGAGCCAGCTATAACTCTCAGGTCTAAACACTGCCAAATAATCGGGCACGATGCCCCAACCAGCCGCCTGTGTGAGCATGTAAATGTCCCAGTGGCCCCAGCGCAGCTGACCATAAACGAAAAAGGCGATCGCGCCGCAGGCCGCGACAAGCGTCACGCTAACAGCTGCCCGGTTCTCTCGAAGCCATTTGCGTGGCTTGAGCAAACCGCGCCACCCGGTTTGAAAAGCCGACTGCACCAGAGGGAAGCCAGCGCACACAATCCCGACAATTCGCGCCGCCGACATAACGATCCCGTGTATAGCGGCCAACACTCTCGCCGTGCGACCCTCCGCGGTACTCCAATAGATGAAGCCGAGCAGCGCCGTAAGAAAGAGCGATTCCGAGTACGCGGCGACGAGGAAAAACGCTGCCGGGTTGGCGAAGATAAGAAGTGTCCCGCAAATCTGAAGCGAACGCGCGATCTTCCAGCGCCTGCAGAACAGGAAAAAATAAGTCCAAAAACCCCAAGCAGCGAGCTGCGCCGTGATCAGCAGGGCCGTACCTGTGCTCATGTTGAACGCATGCCGAAGCAGCGCAGCAATCGCAGGATACGCCGGAAAAAACGCGACATTCGAGACCTCCATTACCTTGTGATCGATTGGCGGGACAATGGTCTGGTATCCGCGATCGATAATGTTCATGAACCAATAGCTGTCGTGTTGAACCAGTGCGGAGTAGCGCGCGCTGATCGGCACTTCTGGAGCAAGCAGAACCACCGCCATTACAACCTGCAAAAGCGTGACGGCGCATCCCACGAGCAATGGCGTTACGAACCGTGGCAAGCGGGACATCAATTGATAATCGCAGAAGCCGCCCAATCTGCTCGCGCAAGTCTCGTCGCCACGCCGGCGTTTCCGAGTCTGTTGAGGAATCCCCATCGGCAACTCAACGGTGAGAGAGTCGGCGGGAGGCGAAGAACTTGTGACGACCTGGGAAAAGGCAATGTCGAGCGGCATGGGTTCCAGCTGATTTCGGTGACTGGATTTGGACGACGATGGCGATTCGTTTATTCGCACGGACGTTTTCTGCGCCTCGTGCGACGTTATTGATCGACGAATTTTGGTGGCTCATTCAATACGCCGGCCACTCCTATATGCCCGAGACGACAAGCACAATTTCGCCTTTCAACGGATGTGTCTGGTAGTGTGCAAGCAGTTCAGCAGCAGTGCCGCGACGGAATTCCTCAAACTTTTTTGTCAGCTCACGAGCGACGCACAGTTGTCGGTCCGGCATGATGGTACTGCAAGCCTGAAGTGTTTTAAGCAGCCGGTAGGGAGATTCAAAAAAGAGCGTCGTTTTTTCGCGTTCGGCTGCTGCTCGTAATTCGCGCTCGCGTTCACCGCTTTTCACCGAAAGAAATCCATGGAACGAGAATCTCTCGGTCGAAAATCCGGAACCAAGCAGGGCTGTCAGGATCGACGATGGCCCGGGCACGATTGTAAACGGGAGCTCACGGTTGATGCATTCGCGAATGAGACGCAGCCCTGGGTCCGAAAGTCCAGGTGTCCCAGCGTCTGTGATCAGCGCAACGTTTTCGCCTCGGGCAAGACGCTCGACCAACTCCGGCGTGCGCGCCGCTTCATTATGCTCGTGGTAGCTGACAAAGGGCTTTTTGATCCCGAAATGGTTTAGCAGTAAACCGGAGTGCCGCGTGTCTTCCGCCGCGACAACGTCGACGCCCTTCAGGACCTCAAGGGCCCGCAAGGTGATGTCGCCCAGATTACCGATCGGCGTCGCCACCACGTAAAGCATTCCGTTATCTTCGGTTCAAAGCCTGCCTCACGCCATCAAAACCGATCCAACCCGCAACAAAGCCAGCCGGCTCGTGTGAAACGAATCGGTAAGCGGAGGTAAACATGAAACCAACTTGCTATTTATCGATCGTAACGCTTCTGGGTATCGCCGGCTGTGCAACCGAACCGACGACGGTCACGACGACAACCACGACGCAGGAAGTGACCACGACGGCCCCGGCGCGAGAAGTTGTAGTCACCAGGCCGCCGCCACCAGTTCGCGTGGAAACTCAGACGGTGGCACCCGGACCGGGCTATGTTTGGACAACCGGCTACTGGCAATGGACCGGCAGGACCTACGTGTGGGTGCCGGGCACATGGGTAGTCCGCCCGCGGCCCACCGCATTTTGGGTCGCAGGCCACTGGGTGCCTCGTTACAACGGCTGGGTGTGGGTCCCAGGCCACTGGCAATAGCCGCAGCGGACGCAATTGTACGTGAGCTGGGTTACCAGCCTAACACCTTCGCGAAAACCAACGGCGCAACGATTGTAGCGTCCGATTCGATGACGAACCGCGGAGTATCGACGCTCAGTTTTCCCCACGTGATCTTCTCATTCGGCACCGCACCGGAGTATGAGCCGAAACTGGTAGTGGAATCGCTAATTTGGCAAAAATAGCCCCACTCCGGAACCGGCATGCTGACGACGTCCTGATTCAACATGGGCACAACGCAAATCGGAAAATCGCCTGCGATGCCGCCGCCGATTTGGAAAAAGCCGATCGATGAATCCTCCGATACCCGCCGATACCACGCCGCGAGTTCGATCATGTATTCGATTCCCGAACGAATCGCCTGCACATTCTTGATCAAGCCAGTAATGCAGCGGGCCGCGTAAATGTTGCCAAGCGTAGAGTCTTCCCAACCCGGCACAAATAACGGAAGGTTCTTGTGTGCAGCGGCAATCATCCAACTGTCGGCGGAATCGATCTCGTAAAACTTTTTCAGGCGGCATTCCCGCAAAATTGTGTAGAGGAACTCGTGCGGGAATTTTCTCTGGTTGTTCTCCGATGCGGCCACCCACTCATCGAGCACGACGTGCTCAATCCGTCGCATCGCTTCCTCTTCCGGAATGCATGTGTCAGTGACGCGATTGAGGTGTCGCTGGAGCAGCTCGTGTTCTTGTTGTGGACTTAGCTCCCGATAATTTGGAATGCGTTCGTATTTGCTGCGCGCGACGAGATTGAACAGGTCTTCCTCCATGTTCGCACCCGTGCAGGTAATGGCGTGCACTTTGTCACGGCGGATCATTTCCGCGAGAGAAACGCCCAGTTCGGCGGTGCTCATCGCGCCCGCGAGCGTGATCATCATTTTTCCGCCACGATCGACATGAGCAATGTAGGCGTCGGCTGCGTCTTTCAGCACCGCCGCGTTGAAGTGCCGGAAATTGCGCTCAATGAACTCGCTGATGCTGCCCATGTTCACATCACCAACTTCGCAATGTGTTCTATTGCTTTTGATGCAAAAATTACAGCGCGGCGGTCAAGTGTTAATTGCATATTTTTGAAATTTCCTACGGAATTGCGGCCAGAATACGCGATGCCAACACATTGGGGAGTACGCCCACGAGAACAACTGCTGCGGCAAGCAGAGTGACCGTAGCCCGATGCAAAAAATCGTGTCGCATGCTCTCTATCCATTGCCCAGCGGCGAGCGACGGTGCATCCACAAAAATCGCTTTCAACACGAGAAGGTAATAGTACAACGAGACGAAACTGCCAACCAGGGCAAGCGATACGAGCCAAAGAAGCTCTTGATTTCCGCCAGCACGTAACGCGGCGCTGAACAAATAGAATTTTCCGAAAAATCCAGCCAGCGGCGGAATGCCTGCCAGGGACAACATAAAGACTGCCATGCATCCAGCGAGCACGGGAGAACGTGAAGCCAGGCCGGAAAAGTTCGAGAAATCGTCACCGCCAGTTTCGCGCCGTACCACGCCGACGACGCCAAATGCGCCGACGAGCGTAATCGCATAAACCGTTATGTAGAACAAGGCCGCGGAAAAGCCTTCGCGGTCCCCGGCGACGAAGCCAATTAATGTGTAACCCGCGTGTGCGATCGCGGAGTAGGCAAGCAGTCTGCGTACGTTTGATTGCGCAAGCGCGACGAGATTGCCGATCACGATGGATAACGCCGCTAGCGCCGCGAGCAGAGGCGACCAGCCTGCGACCATGGCGTGCCATCCGGCGCTGCCATGCACCGGCGCAAATCCTATGAGCACAATTTTTCCAAGCACAACAAACGACGCGACCTTCGAACCCGAAGCAATGAACGCCGCGCTCGGAACAGGCGCACCCTGATAGACATCCGGTGCCCACAGATGAAACGGCGCGGCAGCGATTTTGAATGCGAAGCCGACAAACGTCATGACGATTCCAACCGCAAGCAGCGGCTGCACTGACGTTGTTGCCAGCTTAGTTGAAATCGCGGCGAGACCGGTTGTTCCCGTCATGCCGTAAATCAGGCTAATCCCGAAAAGTGTGAACGCGCTCGACGTGCTGCCGAACAGAAAATATTTCAGACCGGCTTCGGCCGAGCGGACATCGGATTTATCGAATGCGGCCAGCACGTAAAGGGACAGTCCGAGCAACTCGAGACCGATGAAGATCATCAGCAGTTCCTCACTGCCGACGAGCAACATCAGGCCGACAGTCGCCAGAAGAATGAGCGCCAGATATTCGCCAGGATGGCGCGGTGCTCTTTCTGACTGCGTCAACAGCACAATGAAAAATGCGAGCGCGAGGCAAATGATTTTGAAAAGCGAGTTCAACGGCGTGATCACCAGCATCCCGCCGAAAAGAGTTGCGTTAGGAGGCAAGAGCAGGACTGCGCCAATAGCAATCACAATTCCGAGCACAGCGACGGATGCGCATGCAGTCGCTGCGCGTTTGGCGACGAGGCCAATCGAAAGCACAACCAACGCCGTCAGCACCACGACCGCTTCTGGCGACGCAAGTTTGAGAAGATTGAGGTAACTCATGTCGATCTTGTGCTGCGCGCAGCGAAGCGGAAGGTCTGGGGAGCACACGCGCCTCGCGTGCTGATTTCGGCGCCCTCGCCGAAATCCTCTTCGCCCCCCCAGCGAGCGCAGCATGAAAAGTTCGCGATCGCGAGGGCGCGATCGCCAGCACGCGAGGCGCGTGCGCTCCCCAGACAGATGCGGTCCGGCGCAGGTTTCATTTCAAAAATCTCATCGTTTCTACAGCAGGCATGATCCGATCGAGCAGCAGTTTCGGATAAATTCCGATGGCGAACGTGGTGAGCATCAGCATGCACGCACCGATTTTCTCCGGGATCGTGATCGTGTTGAAGTCTTCCTGACTTGACGTTGTAACCGTTGTAACTTTTGTAACTTCAGCTTGGACGCCTCTCTCACCGAAGAAAGACTGCTTTAACGCGCGCAACGTGAACGCCGCGACCAGCACCATTCCCGCGCCGGCAATCCAGACAGCAATCGGCAAACTTTTCCATGCCCCAATAAGAATCGTGATTTCGGCCGCGAATCCACTGAAGCCTGGGATGCCCATTGATGCAGCCGACGCCACAACAAACGTAAACGCCGCGAACGGCAGTGCTCCGCTCAAATTCATTCCAGAAAGCGCATCAAGTTCGCGCGTATGCGTGCGCCGGTAGATCATGCGTCCGGCGACGGCAAACAACAGCGCCGCGATGACGCCGTGCGAAAACATTTGCAGCACTGCGCCGGAAACGCCGAGCTCGTTTGCCGTGGCAAAACCGAGCAGCACGAAGCCCATGTGGCTCACGCTCGAATAACCAATTACAAATTTCAGATCACGTTGACGAAGCGCCACTGCCGCTGCATACACGATTCCGATCACGGCGAGCACAGCGATCCATTTGCTCCACATGTGAAATCCCTGTGGGAAAAGATTCATCGCGACTCGCAGACCGGCGTAAGAACCGAGCTTCATCACGATCCCCGCGAGCAACATTGAACCCGCAGTCGGCGCAGCGGCATGACCTGTCGGCGCCCAAGTGTGCAGCGGCCAGATGCCAGCCAGCACGGCAAAACCGAGGAACAAAACAGGAAAAGCCCATGATTGCAGGTGCGTTGGAAATTCGAACTGCGAGAGCTGGTTCAGGTCCAATGATCCCGCAGTGACATACGCGACCAGTATCCCAACAAACACGAACATGCCCCCGAAAAACGAATACAACGTCAGCTTCATGGCGCCGTATTCCTTGTTGGTGGAGCCGAAGATGGCGATGAGAAAATATTTCGGCACGATTACCAGTTCGTAGAACACGAACAGCAAAAACAGATCCGCGCTGAGGAACACGCCGTAGCACCCAGCAACCACCAGCAGAAGCCAGAAAAAAAATTCGTTCTGCCGATGTTCGACGTCCCATGAAAACAGCACTGTGCTTACCGCTGAAATGCCAGTGACAATAACCATCGTCAGGCTGACCCCATCGATGGCGAGATCGTAATTCATCCCGAGCGCCGGGACCCACGGCATGCGCACGATCGTCGTAAAGTGCGCCAGATTCGTAATCGGCGTGCGGACGAACACGATGATGCCGAGAACCAAGCCTGCGATTGTCGTCAGGAGCGCGGTCCAGCGAGCAAACGCGCGCGACAAAAGCAGCAACAGAACTGCGCCGCTAAACGTGAGGTAAATCGTCCAGGCGATCATGCGCGGTTACGCACTCGATAGCGCCCTGCCTTCTCGCGCACATGAAATCCGATCTCGCGCGGCGGTTTTTCCGGTGGGGTCATCAACTGCCGGATCGCTACCAGAATCGCCGCGATTTCCTGGTCATGTTTTCCGACGCGCCTCTCGAGTTCGGAAAATTTCCGCGCTAACTTGCGATTCGTCTCAAGCATCTGGCGCAGCTTCACAAACGCTCGCATGATGGCGATGTTCACTCGTATAGCCCGGTCGCTGTTCAAAACGCTTGAGAGCATCGCGATTCCTTGTTCAGTGAACGCGTAGGGGCGATGACGTCGGCCGCCACGCCCCTTTGATCTTCCAATTTGGAATATCAAATCTTCCGCCTCCTCAGCGCTAACTTGGAACATGAAATCTAATGGGAATCGGTCTCGATTCCGGCTGACCGCTTTGTTCAGATTCCCAGTAGTCACGCCGTATAACGCAGCGAGATCAGAATCGAGCAGCAGCTTCTGGCCGCGAATCCAGCGAATCGATTGCACCACACGCTCGATGGGCATGATTTCTTTGCTCATTCGCGATGAATCTCAACCGAACAGCCGGGCCATGTGAACGACGGTAGTATTGAAAATGTTGAAAATGAATTGCGGCGCGATGCCGACGGCGAACATGAGCAGTGTTACAGGAACTACGACGAGTTTTTCGCTCCGCAAAAGATCAGGGAATGCGCCGCAACTTTCTGCGAGCGGCCCGCTGAAGAGAGCTTGCATTGCTCGCATAAAAACGATGGCTGTCACGAGCAGGCCAATCACGGCGATGGCCGTGAACGCCGCCGCCATCGCAAACGAGCCTTTGAAAATCAGAAACTCGCCAATAAATCCGTTCAGCCCCGGCAACCCGAGCGACGAAAACATGGCGACACTCATCCAACCGCATAGCAGCGGTGTCCGCTGCATCAGGCCACCGAAATCGTCGATGCCCCTTAGACCGCGCCGTTGTTCGAGCAGGCCCACAAAATAAAAAAGCGTCGCCGCGGTAATACCATGATTGAAGATCTGCATGAACACGCCGCTCAAGGCTGCGTGCGTGTCGATCCTCGCAGCAACAGCGGGTGACGCGGCCAACGCAAACAGACCCAGCATGCAGTAGCCGAGATGGTTTATCGAGAGATAGGCGATCATTCGTTTCAAATCGCGCTGCGCCCACGCAGCCAGCGGAGCGAACACGATCGAGCAAACCACCAACGCAAGCAGCCACGGGCCGATGATCTTGATTTCGTTAGGGAACAACGGAAGCAACAGGCGCACGAATCCGTAAACGCCCATTTTCGAGAGCACGCCAGTGAGCACCATGGACACACCGGTAGGCGCAGTCTGATAGGCGTCCGGGAGCCACGTGTGAAACGGAAACAGCGGTACCTTCACCGCGAGCCCGACAAAAATTCCGGCAAACGCGAGCCAGGCGACGTTTCCCGTGAGCAAGCCGCTCTTTCCAAGACTCGCGAGAGCCGCGAAATCGAACGTGCCTCGCACGAAGTAAATCCCAAGGAACGAAAGCAACATCGCCACGCTGCCGAGGAACGTATAAAGGAAGAACTTCGTCGCGGCGCGGTCGCGGTTTTCGCCGCCCCAGATTTTGATGAGTAAAAAACCGGGGATCAGACTCATTTCGTAGAACAAAAACCAGAGAACGAAATTCTGCGCAGTGAACGTGCCGTAGAGGGCAGACTGCATTACCAGCATAATCGCGTAGAACGCGCGGCTTCCATCGGCAGCCGGTTGCGCAAGGAATGCGAATGGAATAATCACGGAGTTGAGCACTACGAGCAGCAGGCTCAGGCCATCGACGCCCACCAGATATTCAGCGTTGATAGCCGGAATCCACGCATGACGTTCCACGAACTGGAGTCCAGTCGCCGTAGCATCGAAATTTCGCCACAGCGCCAAAGCGCATCCGGCAGAGATGATATTAAAAATCAGCGCAATCGGGCGGCCATTCCGCAGCCTGTTGCCCGCCGCAGCCTCGGCGGAGGCGGGCGGCCACGTACACACCGCCACCGCGCCGAGCAGTGGAATCAAAATAATCGCCGTGACTAAGCCAACCATGCGTAGAGAAGAAGCAGCGCCAACATCCCAACAGCCACGACGCCTAGGTAAATTTGAATTTGTCCAGAATGCGCGCTGGACAACAGACGGCCCAAACCGCGAGCCCCAGCTGTCGTTTCATCTACTCCGGCGTTGATGCCGCGCTCGTCGACACGGGCCGTAAACATTCCAAAAACCTGGCCGATTGCCCCGAAGCCGCGCACCAAACCATCCCAGAAGTAACGATCCATCCAGTCGGACAATCGCGCGCTAGCCCATGCGAAAGCAATGATCGTCCGCGCATACAACTCATCGATCCACATCTTGTTTGCGAGGAACCGGAACAACGTGGGTTGCGCATAGTCGAGCGGATCAACTTCAGCGGGCCGATCTCCATCCTGCGCCCCAGCTTTCCGATAAAACCAGATGCCCAGCGCAATCCCACTGCCGACGAGCACGAGCGAAATGAAAAGCATCGGCTGAATCAGGCGCGCAATGTCGAAGTGAACCGGCTCCCCGGTCAGATAACCACCCAGCCATGGCCACGCGGAGGTGAGCACCACGCTGAGGAAGATTGTGCCAATCGCCAGCACAATCAGCGGCATCGTCATCACACGCCGACTTTCGTGCGCGTGCTGGGCGGCGCTGCGGCGATTCCCGAAAAAGACATAAATCATTTGCCGTGTCATATAGAGCGCCGTGAGAACGACTCCGGCCAGCATCAGGTAATACGGTGCATGCGATCGCGGCCAATGCGCGGTGGCGTGAAGAATTTCCTCTTTCGTCCAGCCGCCAGAGAAGAAGAACGGGACGCCGCTCAGAGCCATCATACCGACAGCGTACGTTCCAAACGTCACCGGCATCAGCCGCCGCAGGCCGCCCATTTTGCGGATATCCTGTTCGCCGTGGCATCCGTGAATCACGGAGCCGGAGCCGAGAAACAGGAGCGCCTTGAAGAATCCGTGCGTGAGCAAATGCATGATGCCAGCCGCAACACCGCCCACGCCTAACGAGACCATCATTAAACCGAGTTGCGACACGGTTGAATAAGCGAGAATCCGCTTGATGTCCGCCTGGGCGATGGCGATGAGCGCCGCCATGAGCGCCGTGGTCACGCCTATCCACACAACCACGGTGAGCGAGAAGGTCACGCCGTTAACGGCGCCTAACGAAAAAAGCGGATACACGCGCGCGACGAGAAACACGCCCGCGGCCACCATCGTAGCCGCATGGATCAGCGCGCTCACTGGAGTCGGACCCTCCATCGCATCCGGCAACCAGACGTGCAGCGGGAATTGTCCGGACTTGCCAACTGCGCCGGAGAAAATCAGAAGCGCGATGAAGGTAGCGCTTGCGCCAATCACTGCGAGACCGGCGCTTTCAAGACAACCGCGCCCACCATCGTAGAAGAGCAGTGTGCCACTGCCATTGTAAAGCCAGAGCATCCCGAGGAAAAATCCCATGTCGCCGATCCGCGTGGTGATGAACGCCTTCTTTGCTGCCGCGGCGGCACTCGGTCGCTCGATCCAAAAACCAATCAGCAAATACGACGCGAGCCCAACAAGTTCCCAGAATATGAAAAGCAGCAGCAAGCTATTCGCGATCACCAATCCGAGCATCGCGCCGGAGAAGAACGACAGGTACGCGAAGAAACGGGTGAAATTTTTATCGTCAGCCATATAACCGACGCTGAAGACAAAAATGCAGAGGCTGACGAGTGAGATCATCACCAGCATGGCTGCCGCGAGTGGATCGAGAACAAATCCGAGGCGCAACGCATTGTCGCCAAAGGTGAACCAGGTGAAATTTTGGACCGTGCGAAAGTCGTGCGTTTGCAGCGTTGGGAAGAACGCCACAACCGACATTGCGAGCGCTGCGATTTGTCCGGCAACTGCCAGTGCCGCTGCGTTTCTACGGCGCGTGTTAGACAAACTCAAAATTGCCAGCGAAGCCGCGAACGGCACAGCAGGAATGAGCCAAAGATAATCGAGGAACCAGGGACTCATTTCTTCGGATACGGAAAACGCCCAACGCTCAACCCGCCTCCGCCGTCTTGGACGGGCTCCGCCGTGGCGAGCGCCCAACGCCGAACGCCCAACTGGGAACATCTTCCGAGTTGAGGGTTGAGCGTTGGACGTTGGACGTTGGACGTTTGCTTCATCTCTGTGGCCTATCCTTTGAGCTTGTCGTATTGATCGACATTCGTCGTCCGATAATGCCGGTAAACGGCAATGACCATTGCGAGACCAACTGCAGCTTCAGCGGCGGAAATCGCGATGGAAAAAATTACGATCATCACGCCGGTTAACGGGTGTGGTGCCGGAGCAAAATGCCAGAACGCGATGAAATTCAAATTCGCCGCGGCGAGCATCATCTCGATTCCGATGAGAATAAAAATAGCGTGACGCCGGCTGAGGGCCGCGAGCAGACCGATGGAAAACAACGCCGCGGAAACGATCAGGAAACCTTGGAGTGTAGGGGTCATGGCTTGGCCGAGGTTACAAAAGTTAAAAGAGTTACATGATTAAAAAGGGGAATTGCGGCCTCGCCGATGTAACGCTGGTAACCCTTGTAACATTTTAACGTTGTTCATTGTTTCTCCTCCATCACCAGAATTAGCGCGCCAATGAGCGCGGCGGTGAGCAGTACCCCTACGCACTGCAACGGCCACACATAGCCGGTCATCAGTGTTTGGCCGATCTGCTTCACTGTTAGCACGCGAATGTGAGTCGGGACGATGGAAAGGGACTGCACTTTTAGAATGGCCCCCGTCAAACCGCCAAACACAGCAAGCGCGATGAGAACACCGCTCCAGGCCCGCCCCGCCGTAGCCTTCGGCGTAGGCGGGTTAATGCCATGATGTTCGCTCGAATCGCGGCGCGTCAGCAGAATTGTGAAAACGATCAGCACCGCCACCGCGCCGATATAGATAAACACGAGGGCCAGTCCCACAAATTCTGCGCCGAGCAGGAAGAAGAAGGACGCGAGCCCGAGCAACGCCAGTACCAAACAAAGCGCAGCGTGCATCAGGTTTCGCAACGTCGCCGCCGCGAGCGCCGCGGCGAGCGTAAAGACCGAAATGACAATGAATGCGGCGTTGTTCATTCGGCAAAACGCGCCCAGCGCGGGTGTCGATCGCACGCTCGGCAGGCGTGCTTTCGAAACTCGACGGCTTTAAGCCGTCGAGTTTCAAGGCGACGAAGATCGCGGACACGTCGCCTCATGATACAAAGCATTGGGCAGGGGCGGTATTCATTCAGCGAAACGATAAACGCGGCGCGCGAATTTCCTTCGCGTATCGAGCAAGATCGAAAGCGCGCTATAAACAACCACGATCACAAAGAGAGACCACAGCCAGCCACGCAATCCGCGCCCCGCGTAATGCCAAACTGCAGCGGCGATGACGCAGGTGAACGCCATCGGCAACATGAATTTCCAGGCGACATTCATCATTTGATCGACGCGCGTGCGTGGCAGCGTTGCCCGGAGCCAGATGTAAACGAAAAGCAGTGCGCTTAGCTTCAGGAAAAACCAGACGTACGAGGGAACAAATTCGAGCACGCGCGCGGGCGCATGCCAGCCGCCTAGGAACAGCGTCACCGCCAGTCCGCTGACGGCAAACATCCCCAGATATTCCGCCATGAAAAACGTGGCGTATTTGAATCCGGAATATTCGGTCATGTGCCCGGCAACGATTTCCGATTCGCCCTCCGGCACGTCGAATGGAGTGCGGTTCGATTCCACAAGACCGGAGACGAAAAACAGAAGGAACGTTGCGGCGCCCCACGGCGTGAAGACAAACCAGCGCGGCACGATGCCAAGTGTGTATTCACCTTGCGCGGCAACAATCCGGTCCGGCACAAGCGAGCCAACCGCCATCACCACCGGCAAAACGGCGATGATCAGCGGCAATTCATAGCTGAACATCTGCGCGATCGCGCGCATGGCGCCGAGCATGGAAAACTTGTTATTGCTGGCCCATCCGGCCATGAAAACTGCAAGTTCCGTCGCCGATCCTACGGCGAAGAAAAAGAGTATTCCGCCGTTTATCGCGAACGTTGTCATGTTGCGTCCGTACGGAATCACACCCAGCGTGAGTATCGCCACCGCGGCGAGGATCACTGGCGCGAGAAAGTGCACGACCTTATCTGCGCGTGCCGGAACGATGTCTTCCTTAATCAACATTTTGATTCCGTCGGCGACGGGCTGGAAAAGACCGAACGGTCCGACGCGATTTGGCCCATATCGGTTTTGCATTCGCGCCAGAATTTTTCGCTCCAGCACCGAGATGAGTGCGAACAGTGTGAGAAACACTGCGAGCAGCGCGACGATGTTGATCAGGCTGGACGTAATTTCGATCACCCAATTCGGCGCGCCTGCAATCCAGGATAGCAGCCACCGCTTTGCATGGACGAAGATTTGATCGAGCGCCGAACTCATATTCGTGAAGAAAAGCTAGGCCGAGTCGTTTAATCAAGACAGATTATTTCGCTGGGCGGACCGGAAGTCGGTAGGGACATCGCGCGTGTCTTCTTAGCGCCAAAGGCGCCATCTCATGCAAGCCTGGGGCGCCGCCCCAGGAACTTGATGCCCACATGAACAAGCGCTGACAGCGCGATTCTTCCCGCCATTTACTTTTGCACCCAAACCCACTGTGAATCGCGCCTTTCAGCGCCGGGCGCTTGGGCTTCAACAAACCCTGGGGCGTTGCCCCAGGCTCGATAATGAATGCTGCGCCTTTGGCGCTTACAAACCCATCGCGCTGGATGTGTCGCCGCGGCGACCGTAGCGCGCCGTCCCTACCTGGAGATGGCGTTTAGCGGGGCGGCACGACCTTCCAATTGATTTTGCCGTCCGTGATTTCAAGCCAGGCAACGCTGGGCGGCGCTCCACGATTCGGTCTTGTCACACACCCAGGATTGAGAAACAGAATGCGACCGCGCCTTTCGTTGCGCGGGACGTGCGTATGACCGTGCAATAGCACATCGACGTCGTCTGGCGGCCGATCGGGCGGGACATGTTGCAGCCGGAATTTCAACCCGCCTCGCACAAGATCGACTACAAGCGGCCACTCGGAATTACTGTCGCAATTTCCGCGCACAACCGTGACGGGAGGTCCAATCGTACGCAGCTCATCAAGAATCGTTTCCGCGCATACGTCGCCAAGATGCCAGATCTCATCAGCACCTTTGGCCAGTTCCTTCACGCTATCCGGTAAACGATTGTGCGTGTCTGCAAGAACAAAGAAGCGTAGACGTCGCCTCACAACAGTACTGTCATGTTGAGCGAAGCGCTGCAACGAAATGTGAAGCATGAGGCCAGGCTTTCAAACATCTCTGTCTATTTCCCTCGGGGAGGATCGGTCCACCTTAATCCGAGATTCTTCGCTTCGCTCAGAATGACATTATGGGATGGCTTGTAGCGATCTTATCGAGTTAAGCAATGCAAAAGGTCATTATTGCCGATTTCATTTGAGAAGTTGTAAAAGATAGCGGGCTTAGCGCGGATGGAACGCGCCAAACCCGTTATTTGTTCAGAGGGCGACGGTTTGGCAGAGGTCTGCCAACGCTCACAGCCCTCTTACGACGACCCATCCGCTGATGGTACCACTGGTCTCGCCGGTCACAAGGTTCACGCATTGGTCCAGGGTGAGGCTGCCTCTAGCGCCAGCGTATCGGCCCGTTCCCCCGATGACGGTATGGATTGACCCAACGTGAAGATCGCCGTTGTCGCATAAAGGAGGGTTCCCAGGATTCCCAAAAAAACACGTTAAAATGCTGTCACCGTTGGCGGCGTCTCCCACTACCAAACGACTAGCCCCGGGGGCGCCGGGTGGCGTAGGGA
>JBKPBJ010000291.1:0-4315 GCA_046726875.1 Verrucomicrobiota bacterium | reverse complement strand
CGGCGGAAACGAAGACGCGTTCCGAAAAGCCGAACCGATTTTGAAGGAGCTTGCCGCCCAAATTCGCTTCGTCGGAAAAGCAGGCGAAGCCGCCAAGGTGAAAGCGCTGGTCAACATGGTCATGAACATCAACACCGCGGGCCTCGCCGAAGGTCTTGGGCTCGGCGCCACGCTCGGTCTTGATCTAACGATGTTGCGAGAAGTTTTCTCGCAGACCGGCGCGAACTCGCGTGTGCTCGAAACCGACGGCGAAGACATGCAAAACCGCGAGCACAGCTGCTTTTTCTCCGCTGCGCACGCAGCCAAAGACAGCGGGATCGCTCTCGAACTCGCGCGCAATCTAGGTCTCGATCTCCCGCTTGCGCGCGCCACAAAGGCACAATACGACCAAATGATCGCCGAAGGCCTCGGCGAGCTTGACAAATCCGGCGTCGCCGAACTCACCTTCAAGGATCGCCACAAACATTCCGGCGATCGCGTTTAGTCGGATTTATTGCGGCGTGGGCGAGGGAGACGGGGCGTAACAGGAAACAGTGCGTTGGGAGATGCCATCGCGCTCATTTTCTTCTTTCGTTCCTCCTCCAGACGACGCCGTAATTGCACGGCTGGATCTTCTGTTGTGGTGCTTTTTTCAGCTGCTCGAGTATCCAACAGAGAGCGGTCACGAATAAGGGCCTGAAGCTCAGGAGGAAGTTGTTGGATTCTCCTCTCTCTTTCAGCTTTCGCCTGCTCTAGGTCGACAGCCTGCCTGCGCGACTGAAGGCCGGAGGGAATGGCGCGGAAGCTTGCTATGATTTTTTCCTTTTCCACCAATGCCTTCTCTCTTTCATCCAGAGCCTTCTCGTGTGTCCAGTTCCGCTTTGCGTTGCGCAAATTGTGCTTCAGTTACCGAATCGTGTTTTGGCAGGCGCAAGTCATCGCAACAGAGTTGTTTGGCTTACGGACGCGCTTCGCAACGATTACGAAAATCGCGGGTGATACGTTAAGGCAAATACGCGACACCAAAACCGCGAGCGGAAATGGTTGGGCTGTCACGCTGCTTCGGTCGCTTTGGCCGCCTGCGCTCGCAAAAATCTTTCCTCGCTTGCCTGGTTCGCCTACCTTTTCGGTCGTGCAAACGATGAAGGCGATCGTCAAAGCCAAAGCGGAGCCAGGTCTCTGGCTCGAGGAAGTTCCTGTTCCCACAGTCGGCGGCGATGATGTGCTGATCCGGGTCTTGAAAGCATCCATCTGTGGCACCGATGTGCACATTTACAACTGGGACGCCTGGGCGCAGAAAGCGATCCCGGTGCCGATGATCATTGGGCATGAGTTTGTCGGTGTTGTTGATCGCGTGGGCGATCACGTCAAAGGTTTTGGGCGCGGCGATCTCGTCGTTGCCGAAGGGCACATCACTTGCGGGCATTGTCGAAATTGCCTCGCCGGACGGAGGCATCTTTGTCCAAACACGCAGGGTGTCGGTGTTAATCGTCCCGGCGGATGGGCGGAGTTCGTAGCGATTCCGCAGGAAAACTGCTGGCACGCCGACCCATCGATTCCGCTGGATGTGCTTTCATGTTTCGATCCGTTAGGCAATGCGGTGCACACGGCGCTCTCGTTCGATCTGGTCGGAGAAGACGTGCTCATCACGGGCGCCGGCCCGATCGGTTGCATGGCCATTCCGATTTGCAAACGCGCCGGCGCGCGTCACGTGGTAATCACCGACGTGAATGCATATCGATTAAATCTCGCACGCACGATAGGCGCGGATCTCGCACTCGATGTGCGCAACGAAAAGGTGACGGAAGCGATGCAGAAACTCGGGATGAAGGAAGGCTTTGATGTGGCGCTGGAAATGTCCGGCAACCCGAAAGCGTTCGCTGACATTTTGCCTAACATGTTTCACGGCGGGAAAATTGCCTTGTTAGGCATCATGCCTGGCAGTGCTGCCGTCGATTGGAACACGGTCGTCTTCAGCGCGCTCACCATTAAAGGCATTTACGGCCGCGAAATGTACGAAACGTGGTACAAAATGACGGCCATGATTCAAAGCGGCTTGGATATTTCGCCGGTGATTACGCACCGCTTTCCCTACACGCAATTCAAGGAAGCCATCGAGCTGATGAAATCCGGCAACTCCGGAAAAATCGTGCTTAACTGGAGCCAACACAAAGCAACCGCGGATCACGCGGATATCGCGGATATTCTGGGGGAGCGCAAGCGCTTCGCCTCCTGGCGATGATGTCTCGCCATCGCGAACTCTTCTAGTGCCGTCCGATTACCCGATCTCATTTTAGAAAAGCTTGTTTCGGTGCGACGCCGAAACCAACACGCGAGACGCGTGCGCTCCCCAAATTCGTTATCGCAGCGAGGCCGCTTCTTCTTCGCGGCCTTCCAACTCGAGCACCATGCGTTTGATATGTCTGTAATCCTGATGGCGGCGCAGAAATTGCAGACTTTCCTGCGGATCGCCCCATTTCACGATTTCGATCGTCTCCTGACGCGCGCCCCAGGAATTCATTTCGCGCTGGTTCGACATGTAAAGATCGATGGTGTTGCGCCCGGAAAGCGCCCAGCCGTAATCTTCCACGCGGTAGCTTTGCCCAGTGGAAAGCAGACGAAACACTGTGCCCGCCGGCCAGCGTGACCAATCAGCTGCAGCGCTGCCGATCTGCGGCGGGCGAGATACCATTACAGCGCGTTTGACGGCGCGAGTTGTTCGCGGCGCACGTTTCGGACCGGGTGTGACGGTTTCGCGTTCATCCATTGAGAACGGTTGCAGCCGTGGGGAGTATGAGCCGCTCTCATTCACCGGGATCGCCCGCGGCACTTCATACCCCAGCGTGGCCCGCGCCACCACTTCAGCTCGATGAATCGGCGGACCTGCGGCGCGCAACTCTCCGCCGAGGGCGTTGCGGTTGCTGTACTGGCGATGGTCCGATTCGGTATGCGTGTACGCGGTCGTGCGCACATGTTGCAAGTCTGTTTTCGCCAGTGGCGGCTCGTACGGCGGTAATGCGTGGTGTGTCGTGCCGCAGGCGGTAAGCAGAATAAGGGCAATGAAGGCCGCCAGCAGGATTAAGGCGAGGTTACGACGCTCAGCGTAGGTCAAGGCGTATCACCTGAGCGACTTATTAACAGTTATTCACAAGCACGCAAGAACTTTTTACGATAAATCTGGAACCTGGAAAATCATGAACTGGTCTTGCTGCCTTTTTGTCTGATTCAATTCACGGCTTTGTCATTCCTTCGGCATTCGACATTCGTGCTTCGTCATTTTAGTTATCGCTTAGCTATGATCGCCGAATTCGAAAAACAGCTTTCGCAAACGCTCGAAGACATTAAATCGCAAGGCCTCTTTAAAACTGAGCGCGTCATCACCACTCCGCAGGACGCGCACATTGCGATCACCGGCGGAAAACGCGTGCTGAACATGTGCGCGAACAATTATCTTGGCCTGGCCGATCATCCCGCGCTGATCGCCGCCGCCAAAGAAGCGCTCGACACGCATGGTTTCGGCATGGCGAGCGTACGGTTCATCTGCGGCACACAGGACATTCACAAGGAACTGGAAGCCGCGCTTACGAAATTTCTCGGGACAGAAGAAACAATCCTTTATCCCTCCTGTTTCGACGCCAACGGCGGATTATTCGAAACACTGCTCAGCGAGAAGGACGCGGTGATCAGCGACGAGTTGAATCACGCCAGCATCATCGACGGCATCCGCCTCTGCAAAGCGCAACGGTTTCGCTATAAGCATAACGACGTGGACGATCTCGAGGCGCAACTCCGCGCTGCGCAAGATGTGCGCTTCAGATTGGTTGCGACTGATGGGTGCTTTTCGATGGACGGCACAATCGCGAATCTCTCGGCCATTTGCGACCTCGCCGAAAAGTACAATGCGCTGATGATGATTGACGACGCGCATGCTACAGGTTTTCTCGGCAAAACTGGACGCGGCACGCACGAATATCGCGGTGTGATGGGCAGGATCGATATTATTACCGGAACACTTGGCAAAGCGCTCGGCGGCGCCAGCGGCGGCTTCACCAGCGGCCGAAAGGAGATTGTCGATCTTCTGCGGCAACGTTCAAGGCCTTATCTATTTTCCAACACAATCGCGCCACCGGTTGTTGCTGCTTCTCTGAAGGCGCTCGAACTTCTCAGCGCATCCACAGAACTGCGCGACAAGCTTGAAGAGAATACAAAGTTTTTCCGCGCTGCCGTGACCGAGCGCGGCCTAACGATCAAACCCGGCGTGCATCCGATTGTCCCCATCATGATTGGCGACGCGGCAAAGTCACAAAAGTTCGCAGCGCGTATGTTAGAGAAAGGC
>JBKPBJ010000290.1:0-2730 GCA_046726875.1 Verrucomicrobiota bacterium | reverse complement strand
ATCACAGCCGAAAAATCGGCGACTGCTTTATCCCACTGGTTGAGCCCGATCTCGGCGAATCCGCGGAATTTTATTGTGTTGAGGTCGTCCGGCTTGAGTTCCAACGCCTTGTTGAAATCAGCAAGGGCGGCGTCGTACTGTTTGAGTTCAGATAATGTCTGACCGTGTTCCGTATAACCGGACGCATCCTTCGGCGCCAGTTCTATATATTTTGCAAAATCCGCCAACGCGGATTGATACCTGGTGGAGGCCCCCTCGGAGTCTCCCGCTGCCATGGCAGTGCGTGCTCCCTGGCGATACGCCGTGCCGCGATTTGCATATCCGCGCGGATCTTTCGGATTGTCGTTGATCGCTTTGCCGAATTCGTCAGCAGCGGCGTCGAAGTGTTTTTCCTGGGCAAGCTCGATGCCGCGTTGCATATGGTTTCCGCCGCCGCCCTTGGCTGGCTTGGCCCCGTGGACCTGAACTGCCGCACAGCAAAGAACCGATACGATGCCGACACTGATTGGTTGCTTGTTCAACATATGTATTTCTCCTTCTGGCCTATCTTTTGCGCGATTTACCGCTTACAGGCGAGAAAATTCATGCAAGGGGCCGTCCCAAAGTTTAGGTGCGCGCATCGGAGATACTGTAGTGTCCGCTGTCTCAGCGAACGAGCGGCTTGCGCGCAGCACGCGTATCCGCTGCGTGGACGATAGCGCACGCTATAGCCGTTGAGCATGACCCGACCAAGCATGAAATACAAAACGTCGCCCGCGCATAGCGATGCCGCGTCGCGCCCGAGTGCCAACCTCTCGAAGGGCTACTCCGCGGTTTTTGCCACTGTGTTCATCTGGTCGATGCCGTCGCTTTTCATGTATTACCTCAACCGGTATTACGACCCGTGGGCGCAAAATTTCTATCGCTACTCGGTCGCATGCATAGCGATTGCGCCGTTGTTATTTTATCAAATTCGCCGCGGCGGCCCGCGCATCGACATACATGCGGTGAAACTTTGTTTGCTGCCATGCTTGCCAAACGTGGTCCATCAAGTCACGCAGGTGATCGCGCTGTTCTATATTGGGCCGGGCGTCTATACGATCTTCACTCGAGCTTCAGTCATTTTCACTGCCCTTTTGGCGCTGGCATTTTTTCCGGAGGAACGCGTCGTTATCCGGCAATGGCAATTCCAGCTTGGCACCTTGCTCGGCTTGATCGGCGCATTCGGCGTGATCTGGTTTCAGGCGAATGCCGATTTAGATTCACAGCACGTCGCACTGCCCGGATTGTTCATTGCTTTTACCGCCACATTTTGCTGGGCACTCTACGGAGTTCTGATCAAACGTCCGTCAGCTGAGCTTGGATCGATTCGCAGCTTTGGGCTCGTCAGTTTAATTACTTCGGCACTTTTGTTTCCGCTGACCCTCGCCTTCGGCAAAATCGGAACTCCGCTTCACGCCGGCGTGCAAGCGAACCTGGTTCTGATCATCTCAGCAGTCACTTGTATTACGCTCGCGCACGTTTTGTATTACGTGGCGATCCGCGAAATTGGAGTCGCGCTTTCTCAAAGCCTCCAACTCCTTTGCCCAGCCATCGCGATAGCATTGTCTGCCTGGCTTTATGGCGAACGACTCACCCACGCGCAGCTTTGGAGTGCCGGCATTCTGCTTCTCGGCGCCTTCCTTGCAATGCGCACCAAGCCCATCGCCACGGCAGAAACAGCTGAAAATATTTAAACCTGGTTACGGATGCTGGACGCTGGACAGTCTGTGAGGGGTTGCATTATCCAGTATGAAGAATCGAGCAATCCAGCAGCCGCTTTCGTCACGTGAATCTCAAAAACTATCTCGTCACTCGCCAGACGCTGATCGACCGCGCTCTGGACCGCTATTTGCCGAGGGCTAATACGAAGCCTGCGACGCTTCACCGGGCGATGCGCTACAGCTTGTTTGCCGGCGGCAAACGTTTGCGGCCGATTCTTTGTCTGGCTGCGGCTGAAGCTTGTCGCGGAAAGATGAATGATGCGCTTCCATTCGCGTGCGCGCTTGAATGCATCCACACCTACTCGCTGGTGCACGATGATCTTCCCAGCATGGATAACGATGATTTCCGGCGCGGTCGTCCCACCTGTCACAAGGTTTTCGGCGAAGGAATCGCCGTGCTCGCGGGCGACGCTCTATTAACCATTGCCTTCGAAATTCTTTCACGCGCAAAGCCAAGCCGGCGTTACGATATGTCAGCGCTGTTGCGCGAGATCGCCGTCGCAGCGGGAAGCCAAAAACTGATTGCCGGTCAGGTGGCCGATCTAGAAGCCGAAGGCAAAGATGTCAAAGGCCGCGAGTTGCAGTTCATTCACGAGAACAAGACCGCTGCGATTTTAAGAAGCTCAGTGCGTCTCGGCGCGATGAGCGCCAACGCGAATGCTAGGAAGCTTTCCGCGATCACACAGTTCGGGCAACGGTTGGGGCTCGCTTTCCAAATCATCGACGACATTCTCGACGTAACACAGAGCTCGGAGATTCTCGGAAAAAGCGCCGGCAAAGATGTTGCGGCAAAGAAAGCGACTTATCCTGCGGTGATCGGCCTGGAGAAATCACGCCGAGAAGCCAGACGGCTCACGCACGAAGCGCATAATGCCTTGTCGATTTTTAGCAATCACAACTCTGAAGCGCTGCATGCGCTGGCGAATTATCTCCTGGAACGCGAGTACTAAATTTGTAGCCGTTGCCCTGTGGGCGACTCGATGCGTGG
>JBKPBJ010000289.1:0-9948 GCA_046726875.1 Verrucomicrobiota bacterium | reverse complement strand
GCGATCTGTGACCAACCTTCACGATTATTTGGAATCGCTGCAAAGTTCAGAGGCTCTCCGATAATCAATTTGATTCTCACAGGTCGGGGAACCTTTCGGTTTGGCGGAAGGGCCTCGAACGTTCCAATCAGCCCGCAAGGCACAACCGGAACATTTGTTTCAGCGACCAGCATCCCGAGCCCGTGTTTGAAGGGCATCATGGAACCGGTGCGCCTGCGTCCGCCCTCCGGGAAGATGATGAAAATCGCTTTTTCTTCCTGCAATTTGCGACGCAACTCTGCAAGAGCGTGCGGCCCGCAATTTTTTCGCCACATCGGCAAAGCATTGAGCATGACTGCGGAGAACACACTGACTGCACGCGTTTGAAAGAAAACGTCGCCTGCGGCGATCGGGAAAGCGCGTTCGCGATGGCGCGGCTTGAGCGCCGCCCCCAAAACCAGCGCATCGAGATGGCTGCAATGGTTTGCGGCAAGCACAAATGGTCCGCGCGGCGGTAACTTGTCACGGCCAGCAATTGTCAGTCGATGTGCGACCGCGAAGTACAATCGCAACAGCGAAAAGGACGCCTGCTGCGCCACGCTTTCGAGCAGACCGCTCTCGCGTCGCACGCTGCGAAACCGCTCGGCCGGAGTCAGCCCAGTGTCACGCGCTGGTCGCAGTTGCCATGGTTCCATTGGCATTAAAAGAAAATTCGTTCCGGCTGCCCAACGCCGAAACCGACAAAATAACCGACGTAGTGAAACACAGCCGGCGCGACGAGGATCAGGCTGTCAAAGCGATCCAGCAAACCGCCGTGACCGGGAATGAGTTTTGCGGTGTCTTTCAAGCCGAGATCGCGCTTGATTGCGGAGAGCATCAAGTCGCCGAACTGGCCGACCACGCTTACGATGATCCCAAGACCGATCAAGCAGATCGGGTTATCCAATGCGGTGTTAATCCAAATGAAATGAGCAATCGCTGCGACGAGCGGCGTCGTTAAAATGATCGCGCCGAGCGCCCCGCCAACGGTTTTGTTAGGGCTCGTGTTCGGAACGAATTTTCGATGACCAAATAGATGACCGAAGATGTAGGCGAAGATGTCATTCAGTTCGACGGCAAAGATGATCAACAACAGCATCGGCCGATAGTTCCAATCGTTCGCCATGTTGCCAAGGTTACCGAGCGCGCTTCCGAAAAGAGCGAATCCGAGGACGCCCAGACCAACACGTTGGATGTATCCTTTCGGTTGATCGGGAATTAACCCGCCAATGGCAATCAAGGCCACCGTCAAGGGAAACATCGCAACAAACAGCCGATACCAGTTGTCCAGTTCGGCGAATGTGATCAGAAGAATGCCGACGGCCACGATGAAACTGATGGTGCGTTCGCGGAACAGGCCAGTGATGCGCGCATACTCGCGATAACAAAGTAGACTCAGCGTGGCCACAGCCAGGATCGTCCAAAAAGCGCCTGCCAGAATGGGGATCAAAATGCAGAGCGCCAGCCAAATCCATGAGCGATAACGATCCCAAAGCTCCTTTCTCTCTTCGGCAGCCGTTTTTGCCGCTCGCGCTGTGATGAAAATCAGGAGCGGCGCCACGACTAGCAGGACGACAGCTGTCGCAGTCAAAGCGACCGTCACGGAATGGTCGAAAGCGTGGCGGAATCCAAACAACCGCTGCCACGTCGTGTCGTTCATCTCAAAGCGCCTGCAATTCGTTCTAACCGGCGAATGACTGTGATGACGCAGCCGGCGATAATCAGAGCAAGAGCAAGGCTCATGATGCCAACGTCGAAATCATCCACATGAAAAATCTGCCATGATCGCGGAACGATCACGGAATACAGGCAGGCAACGGTAATGATCAGCATCCGGTGTTGTTTGGCCATTGGCCCGCAAAACTCGTTAGGTGCGCCGGCGATTTTTCCTGCGGCGCGAACGTAAGCAGTGAAGATCGCCAGAATCGTCGCGACATAACCAAGCGCGATGTTTCCGCCCCACGCGTATCCTGCGCCGATGAACACCGCTGCATCCGAAACGCGATCGGGAATTTCATTGTAAAGTTCGCCTACTTTTGAAGCGCGACCTGACAGGATTGCGACCATTCCGTCCAGCATGTTTGCCGTCAGCCGCAATTGCGCGCCGAGCGCAGCGATGAGCCAGAAGACTCGATAGTATTGAACGGAAGTCAGGCCTAGTGCCAAACCCGCGATGATGCAGGCGCACATGCCGGCGATCGAAATTGCATTCGGCGACACATTTCGTGAAGCCAGCCACGCTGTCGCTGACTGTGCCCATTGGCGATTTCGGGTGGCGATTGGCCGACGATCGATCGTTTTCGCCGATGATTCGTTCATCGCGGACGCAATCCATAGCAGGCTTGATGAGCGATGACCAGATAACAACTCGGGGAGAGCGACGCGCGATTTGTCGCCGCCAACAGCGTTGATGGGCCGTCGGGTGACCTCGCCCTTTTTAGGGAGAGGGGGCGGGTGAGGGATCATAGTTACGGGTTGCAACTCTGGGCGCAGACCCCTCACCTCAATCCTCTCCCCTTCGTGAGGGGAGAGGCGAAGTAACGCGACGTAAATGTTTCGCGCACTCAATGCAGAGCTACTCTCTTGCACAGTGCGCCTTCCTTCGAGATGATGCTGAAACATGCCTGCGACGCTGGAACAGACCGGAACGAATCCCGCAGCAGCGGGACCGCGTTCCGCATTCATTCTGCGATTCATCAGCACCGTGGCCTTATGGACGGTCGCTTTGCTGATAATGTTCTCCGGTTACGAGATCCTGTTCTGGCTATTGATCAGCGTGTTCGGAATGATCGGGCTTTGGGAATTTTACCGGATGCTCGATCACAAAGGCCTCCCGAATTTCAAAATCACCGGAATGATTTGTGGAGCGGTAATGCTCGCCGGCAGCTTTTATTATTTCTCCAAAATTGGACCGACAGGCTCTTACGATTTCGAAGTCGCTGTCCTGCTTTTTTTTCTGCTGACGGTGTTCGGACGGCAAATGTTTGCGCGGTTGCGGCACGACGAGCCGCTGCAGACGATGGCTTACACATTGTTCGGTCTGCTCTACGTGCTTTGGCTTTACAATTTCATCACTAAAATTGTGTATCTCACTCCGCGTTCGAGCAGCGGCCAGCTCACCGGCCAGTTTTACGTCTTGTATTTGATCGCGGTCACGAAGTTTTCGGACATGGGTGCGTATCTGACCGGCAGCGCGATTGGCCGGCATTTGATGGTGCCGCACATCAGCGGGAAGAAAACCTGGGAAGGTTTTTTCGGCGCGATTGTCTTCGCGTTGCTTTGCAGTCTTGCGCTTTACAAACTCATGCCAGGCCATTTGTCGGTGCTCAACTGGACACACGCGACAGTGCTCGGGCTACTGCTGGGGCTCGCTGCAGTCCTCGGCGATTTGGCCGAATCCATTATCAAGCGCAGCACCGACGTAAAAGATTCGGGCAATCTGCTCCCGGGAATTGGCGGAGCGCTCGACCTTTTGGATAGTCTGCTCTTCACCGCGCCGCTGTTGTTCTTTTACCTGCGACTCGTGATCCACGTCGCTTAACCACGAGGAGTCATTTAACGAGGTGAATCGTAAACGGGTTGTTATTCTGGGCGCAACCGGATCCATCGGTGAGAGCGCGTTGAAGGTGGCGCGCGATATTCCGGAGCGGATGGAAATCGTCGGTCTCGCGGCGAAAAGCAATGCACAAAAGCTGGCCGCCGCTGCGAATGAAGTCCGGCCGGAAGCGGTTTGCCTGGTTGATGAGACCCAGCTCGATCGTTTTCGGAAGGCACTCGATTACGAGCCGCGGATCTTTTCGGGCGAAGCGGGTTTGCTCGAGATCGCCTGCCTGACAAACGCGGACATGGTGTTGGTAGCGATCGTCGGCACTGGCGGTTTGAGGCCCGCGCTGGCGGCGATTGAAGCGGGCAAAGATCTCGCCGTGGCGAGCAAAGAAATTCTGGTCATGGCAGGCGAGATTGTAATGCGCGAAGCGCGCGAAAATGGCGCGCATGTGTTGCCCGTGGACTCAGAGCACAACGCCATTTTTCAGTGCTTGGAGGCGGCCCGCCTTCGGGCCGCACGCGACGCGGGCGTCGCGTCTCCAGCAGACGTTCGACGCATTATTCTCACCGCGTCGGGCGGCCCGTTCCGCGAAACGCCGCGAGCAGGATTCGATTCGATCACGCCGGAGCAGGCGTTAAAACATCCGACCTGGAATATGGGACCGAAGATCACGATCGATTCCGCAACGTTGTTCAACAAGGGGCTGGAGATGATCGAGGCGCACTGGCTTTTTGGCGTGGAGATGAAGCGTGTCGAAGTGGTCATCCATCCGCAAAGCATCGTTCATTCGATGGTCGAGTTCACAGATGGTTCCACGCTCGCGCAATTAAGCTATTCGAACATGTGCTTCCCGATTCAATACGCCGTGACCTGGCCGGATCGCGTCCCGAACTCGTTGCCGCCGCTCGATTTCTCCAAGCTATCGAAATTGGAATTTTCCACTCCGCGTTACGACGACTTTCCGGCATTAAATCTGGCACGCCGCGCGGGCGAGACTGGCGGCACATTGCCGGCGGTGATGAATGCCGCCAACGAAATCGCGGTCGCTGCGTTTTTAGATCGCAAAGTACGATTTCCGGAAATCTGGCGGATCGTTGAACAAGTCATGAACCGGCATACGCCCGTTGCGCACCCCGATCTCGATGCAATATTGGCAGCTGATCAGTGGGCGCGAGCGCAAGCGAGGGAATGCGTGCAATCGGCTGAACGTTAAAAGATTTACAACAGCAGACGGCATGGCGTGTCCAACGATTCACTGATCACTAGTCACTAATCACATGCTACTGCACATCGCTCGCGTCATCTTCATCCTGCTTGAGGTTCTCATCCTATTTAATCTGCTCATCGTGGTACACGAGCTCGGGCATTTTCTCGCCGCGCGGTGGCGCGGTCTCTACATCGAGAAATTCGGCGTGTGGTTTGGCAAACCGATTTGGAAGAAGACAATTAACGGCGTCCAATACTCGCTCGGGTCACTACCATTCGGAGGCTTCGTGGCGCTACCGCAACTTGCGCCGATGGACATCATCGAGGGCAAAGCCGACATGGACCGGGCGAAGCTGCCGAAGATTTCCGCGCTCGACAAAATTATTGTAGCCGTCGCCGGTCCAGTGTTCAGCTTGCTACTGGCTTTGTTTTTTGCTGGGATCGTCTGGGCTGTTGGTCATCCAGTGAGCGAAGGCGATTCAACCACTGTAGTTGGGTACGTCATGCCGGGTTCTCCGGCGGAAAAAGCTGGCCTGCAACCAGGCGATAAAATCTTGTCCGTGGATCGCAAACCGGTCAGACGTTTCATGGGAATGAACGACAGCATCAGCTGGGACGTCGTCCGAAGCGAGGGCGACAAAATTGCGGTGAAATTCCAGCGAGACGGCAAGGTGCAGACCGTCTGGGTCGAACCCTACAAGGCGGAGACTCGCGGCTGGCGGAGGAAAAGTGTGCGGCAATTGCTCATCTATCCGGCAGAAACGCCGATCATCGAGAAAGTAGAACCAAAAAGCCCTGCAGCGGCAGCGGGATTGCGTCCCGGAGACATCATCCGGGGATTTAATCAAACACCCATCTACAATCCGATCGCGTTGCTGGAATACATCAGTAAACATCCAAATGAACAGCTTGTGCTACACGTCGAGCGCAACGGTTCGAAACTGGATATTCCCGTAAGACCAACGCTGTTGCCCACCGGCGGAGAAATGAAGCCGCGAATCGGAATCCAATGGGACACGAGCGGGATTGTGTCGATCCAGCATCCGAATCCAATTGAACAGGTTTACAACAGCGTCACCAGCACCTTAAAGACGATCGGCGCCGTCGCCTCGCCAAAGTCGGACGTAAAGTTGCAACATCTAAGCGGGCCAGTGGGAATCGGTCGCATCTACTATCTGCTTTTCCAAAGCGAACGGGGCTGGCAACTGGCGCTATGGTTCAGCGTGATTCTCAATGTAAACCTCGCAATTCTGAACCTACTCCCGATTCCGGTGCTTGATGGAGGTCACATCGTGCTGGCGCTCATTGAATCGGTCCGGCGCAAACCGGTGAACATGCGCGTGCTTGAGGTGGTTCAGACCAGCTGTGCCGTGCTGATTATCGGTTACATGCTCTACATCACCTTCTTCGACGTGCAGGATTTGCCGTTTGTCCGCAAAAAGCTTGACCAACTGGAAGCGCAGTCGCCTGGGAAAAATAGCCAGACTCCGTAGGTGCAAGCGTTGCACCTCTAAGCGCGCTCGCGTATCGTTCCACCAGTGAACGTCAACGAAATTCGCGAACTCTATTCCGCTGTTCCGTTTGAACCATTTGAGCTTGTCCTCACAAATGGCGCACGGCTTCTTGGTGACCACCCAGAATTCATGTCGTTCTCGCGCGACTACCGAACGGTTCATGTGCATGAGCTGAATGGCAGCACAAAGCGGGTTGATGTGAAAATGATCGTCGCACTGAACGAGATGGCGAATGGCGCGCGCACACGCAAGCGCAAGCGGTGAACTACTGCGAGAATCCATTTGTTTTTCATCGGCGCGCCACGCGCGAGGTGAAGGTCGGCAACGTCGGCATCGGCGGAGACAACCCGATCCGCGTCCAGTCGATGATCACCTGCGACACGATGGACACCGAGGCGTCCATCCAGCAGACGATCGAGCTGGCGGATGCCGGCTGTGAGATTGTCCGGATCACCGCGCCGACGGTGAAAGACGCGCGCAACCTCGAGCACATCGTCAAAGGTTTGCGCGAGCGCGGCTGCAACGTGCCGATCGTCGCCGATATCCATTTCAAGCCCGAGGCAGCGATGGAAGCAGCCAAATGGGTGGACAAGGTTCGAATCAACCCGGGCAATTACGCTGACTCGAAAAAATTCGTCATTCGCGAATACACCAACGAACAATACGCGGCCGAGTTAAATCGGATCCGTGAGCGGTTTTCGCCGCTGGTCGAGTTATGCAAGACGCGTGGAATCGCGATGCGGATCGGCACAAATCACGGGTCGCTTTCCGATCGCATCCTGAATCGCTACGGCGATACACCGCTCGGCATGGTGGAGAGCGCTCTCGAGTTCGCGCGGATCGCGCGCGACCTCGACTATCACGATTTCGTTTTCTCGATGAAGGCGAGCAATCCGAAAGTGATGATCGCCGCGTATCGGCTGCTGGTGGCGCGATTAAACGAACTCGGCCCGGACTGGAACTACCCATTGCACCTCGGCGTCACCGAGGCCGGCGAAGGCGAAGATGCGCGCATCAAGAGCGCGATCGGAATCGGTTCACTGCTGGCGGATGGAATTGGCGATACGATCCGCGTGTCGCTCACTGAGGATAGTCCTCATGAAATTCCCGTGGCAAAGGCGCTCATTGAAAACATAAGCAAAACGTCCAACGCCGAACGCCCAACGCCGAACGTCCAACTTTCTTTTGATCCTTTCTCCTATCAGCGACGGGCGACGGACAAGATCGAGCGCGATGGAGTGAAACTCGGGGAAGACGAATTGATTCGGGTTGTGCTGCGGCAGGCGAACTTCGACAAGATCGCGCACAAGATCGACCGAATGGGAGATTACAAACCGGAAATCGTTTATGAGGATGCCGAAATTCAAGAAGTGGATCCACGCGACGAGATCGCGGTTGCGCGAATCAATCAAAGCTCAATTCCAAAATTCGTAACTGTGCGTGACGATGTTGATCTTTCAGTGATCGCGGCGTTTCGCTTGCTGGCAGCGCGCTTGCAGGCGCGTCACCCAATTTTGTTGAAGGACGTCCTGGTAGGGGCCGTTGACCTCAACGGCCCTGCGCGATTGGGGTCAATCGCTCCTACCTCAGATTTTCTCACAACCCTCCTCACCGCTTCCACCAACATCGGCTCGCTACTGTGCGATGGAATCGGCGATGCGATCCTGGTGCAAGGCGAAGAAGCGCCGGGACAAGCGCTCCGATTATCGTACAACATTTTACAGGCAGCGGGCTCGCGGATTTTCAAAACCGATTATGTGGCCTGCCCATCATGCGGACGAACGCTATTCAACCTGCAAACCACAACGGCCAAAATTAAAGCAGCCACCTCGCACCTGAAAGGCGTGAAGATTGCGATTATGGGTTGCATCGTGAACGGTCCCGGCGAAATGGCGGATGCGGATTTCGGCTACGTCGGCGGCGCGCCCGGCAAAGTGAATCTCTACGTCGGCAAAACGGCGGTAAAGTTCAATATTCCCGAAGCGGAAGCAGTAGATCGACTCAAAGATTTGATCCGCGAGCACGGGAAATGGATGGAGCCCGCACAGCAGACAGCCGCGCTCGAGCCCGCTTTATAACGCAGCGTAGGTTATCAACACAAAGCGTTCGGTCAAAAGTTCTACTCACGTGGCTTAGTAACTAGGGAGCTACCAAACCTGTAAACTTAGATTTTCGCGCCCGCGTCGCTTCGGTTTGACTCGATTGTCGTCTTTCGTAGTGTTGGTGGCCCCCATCTCGGGAGAGCCTCCCTTCAATGGATAAGATCCGTAATATCGCTATCATTGCGCACGTCGATCACGGCAAGACGACGCTGGTCGATCAACTGTTGCGCCAATCGGGCACGTTTCGCTCCAATCAAAAGATAGAAGAGCGCGTGATGGATTCAATGGATCTCGAGCGTGAAAAAGGAATCACCATTCGCGCGAAGAACGCAGCTTTTCAGTGGAACGGTTATCGGATCAACATCGTCGATACACCGGGTCACGCCGATTTCGGCGGCGAAGTCGAGCGGATCATGAAAATGGTGGACGGCGTGCTGCTTGTTGTCGATGCGCACGATGGGCCACAGGCACAGACTCGTTTTGTGTTGCGCAAAGCGCTGGAAAACAAACTGAAGCCGGTTGTTGTCATCAACAAAGTCGACAGAGAAAACGCGCGCCCGCACAAAGTCCTGGACGAGATTTTCGATCTCTTCGTCGAACTCAAGGCGACCGACGAGCAGCTCGATTTCCCAATCATTTACGCCAGCGCGAAGGACGGCTTTGCCATGCGCGAACTGCACGAAAACAATGATGACATGACGCCGCTTTTCCAGGCGATTGTGCAACATGTGCCGCCGCCAAAAATTTCAAGTGAGCCATTCTTTCAGATGCTCGTCTCGAATCTGGATTACAGCGATTACCTGGGAAGAATTGCGCTCGGGCGCATCGTCAGCGGTCGCGTTGCAGTCGGAGATTCCATCGTCTGCATTCACCGCGATGGCCGTCATGAACGGGCTACGGTCACGGCGCTTTTTACCTATTCGGGATTGGAGCAGGTGGAAATAAAACACGCGACGGCCGGCGACATCATTGGACTGGCCGGTTTCGAGGAAGTTTATATCGGCGAAACCCTCTCAGACCGCGAAGAACGGACGCCGCTTCAATTTGTAGATATCGATCCGCCGACGATTCGCATGCACATTCTGGTCAACGATTCGCCGTTTGCCGGGCGCGAAGGAAGATTTGTGACAGCGCGGAATATTCGCGAGCGCCTCATTCGCGAGACGCGCAGCAATGTTTCGCTCGAGGTCAACGACACGGAAACTGCGGGGGCGTTTGAGATCAATGCGCGCGGCGAGATGCAAATCGCAATTCTGATCGAGCAAATGCGACGCGAAGGCTATGAAGTCATGGTCTCGCGCCCTGAGGTGATTTTCCAGCGGGCAGAGAATGGCACGGTGCTCGAGCCCCTGGAAAATCTTTATGTCGATCTACCGAACGAAAATCTCGGTGACATTTTGCAATTGGTTGCTAATCGCAAGGGTGAGGTTGTTGGCATGGATCATCACGCGACCCGCGTGTCGATCGAGGCGATTATTCCGACTCGTGGCCTGATTGGCTTTGAAACCGATCTCGTCAACCTGACCCGTGGCGAAGGTTTGATGAGTCATCTGTTTCGCGA
>JBKPBJ010000288.1:0-3491 GCA_046726875.1 Verrucomicrobiota bacterium | reverse complement strand
GGTAATCCGCGGCACGGCACAAAATCCGGATGTTTATTTCCAGGCGCGCGAGACGGTGAACCCGCTTTACGCGGCTTGTCCTAACATCGTTCAGCGGACGATGGATCGGTTTGCGGAGTTAACCGGCCGGCGGTACGGGCTTTTTGAATACCACGGCGCGACCGACGCCGAGCGTGTTATCGTTCTGATGGGTTCAGGCTGTGAGGCCGTCCGCGAAACGGTCGATTTCCTCGACAGGCAGAACGAAAAAGTTGGCGTGCTGAAAGTGCGGCTGTATCGGCCCTTCGATGCCGCTGCGTTCGTCAAAATGTTGCCGCCGAATGTGCGCCGCATCGCTGTGCTGGACCGCACGAAAGAGCCGGGTTCGGGAGGCGAACCGCTCTATCTCGACTGTGTGAACGCGATCTACGAGCAAGGTCGTGGCGACGTGCAAGTGGTCGGCGGCCGCTACGGATTGTCGTCGAAGGAATTCACGCCGGCGATGATCAAGGCCGTATTCGATAATCTCGCTCAGCCGAGGTCCAAAAATCATTTCACGGTCGGCATCGATGACGATCTCTCGCACACAAGCCTCGACATCGATCCAAATTTCTCGATCGAGCCAGACGATGTTGTGCGCGCACAGTTCTTTGGGCTCGGATCGGACGGGACCGTGGGCGCGAACAAGGAATCGATCAAAATTATTGGCGAGAACACGGATTACTTCGCGCAAGGCTATTTCGTTTACGATTCGAAGAAGTCCGGCGCGATAACCATCTCACATCTACGGTTCGGTCCGCGCCCAATTCGTTCGACGTACCTCATCACAAAGGCAAACTTCGTTGCCTGCCATCAGGCGTTTCTTCTAGAAACATGTGACGTTCTGCGAGACCTCGCGCCAGGCGGAACGTTCCTGCTGAATTCGCCATTTGGACCCGACCACGTGTGGGGCCGACTGCCGGAAAATGTGCAGCGGAGGCTGATTGAGCAACGCGCGAACGTCTTTGTCATCGACGGCAACAAGGTGGCCCGCGATGCAGGAATGGGCGGCCGCATCAACACGGTGATGCAGACCTGTTTCTTCGCCATCTCCGGCGTCCTGCCGCCACCGCAAGCGATCGGGGCGATCAAGAATTCCATTCGCAAAACCTACGCGAAAAAAGGCGATGAGATCGTGGAGATGAACCTCCGGGCAGTTGATCAAACGCTCGCGCATTTACACGAAGTCAAAGCTCCGGATGCCGCTCCAGCTGGCGTCGGCTTGTCCGCCGTAGCCTTGGCGAAGGCGGATGACGCCGGCCGCCGGGATCAACGATCCCGGCTACAACCAAACGGTGAGCTGAAGCGTGCGCCGGAGTTTGTGAGCAATGTTCTTGGCGAAATCATGGCGGGTCGCGGCGACCGCGTCCCGGTGAGTGCATTGCCTAACGACGGCACTTATCCAACAGGCACGACGCAATTTGAGAAACGAAATCTCGCGAGCGAGATCCCGGTTTGGGATCCGCAAGTCTGCATCCAGTGCGGCAGATGCGTGTTGGTCTGCCCGCACGCAGTGATTCGCAGCAAAGCGTATGACGCGGTTGTTCTCGCCGGTGCGCCTTCGTCGTTCAAGTCGACGGAGGCGCGGCTGCCGGAGTGGAAAGGTTTGAAATACACGTTGCAGGTGGCGGTGGAAGATTGCACCGGCTGCGGGATCTGCGTGGATGTTTGCCCGGCGCGCAACAAATCCGAAGCGCGATTAAAAGCGATCAACATGCAGCCGCAGTTGCCGCTGCGGGAAACCGAGCGCCAGAACTGGAATTTTTTCCTGTCAATTCCGGAAATGGATCGCCGTCAGATTTCGACTGATCGCGTGCGCAAAATGCAGGTGCAACAGCCGCTGTTTGAGTTCTCGGGAGCGTGTGCAGGCTGTGGCGAGACGCCTTACATAAAATTGCTGACACAACTCTTTGGCGATCGGTTGATCATCGCGAACGCGACCGGTTGCTCTTCCATTTACGGCGGCAATTTGCCAACCACACCTTACACCAAAAATGGAAACGGACGCGGTCCGGCGTGGTCGAATTCTTTATTTGAAGATAACGCGGAGTTCGGGCTCGGCTTCCGTGTTTCCCTCGACAAGCAACAAGAGTTCGCCGGCGAACTGCTCCAGCAACTTTCGCCGCAAATCGGGCGAGGCCTTGTTACGGAAATCTTGAACGCGCGCCAGCGCGATGAAGCGGACATTTTCGATCAGCGCGAACGCGTCGCCGAGCTGAAGCGCAGACTCAACTCGTTAGGCGGTGCGGTTGCAAAGCGTTTGCTCGCGCTGGCAGACACGCTTGTGCGCAAGAGCGTGTGGATTGTCGGCGGCGACGGTTGGGGCTATGACATTGGTTACGGCGGACTCGATCATGTGCTTGCAAGCGGTCGCAACGTCAGGGTCCTGTTGCTCGACACAGAGGTTTACTCCAACACTGGCGGACAATGCTCCAAATCCACGCCGCGAGCTGCGGTCGCCAAGTTCGCTTCCGGCGGGAAACGCGCGCCGAAAAAGGATCTAGGACTGATGGCAATGACTTACGGCACGATCTACGTCGCCTCAGTCGCGATGGGCGCGCGAGACGAGCACACGTTGAAAGCATTTCTCGAAGCCGAGGCATATGACGGCCCGGCGCTCATCATCGCTTACAGCCATTGCATTGCGCACGGAATCAACATGACCACCGCCATGCAAAACCAAAAGGCGGCGGTGAACACGGGCCAATGGCTGCTATATCGTTACAATCCCGAACGGCTGCAGCTCGGAGATAATCCACTTCAGCTGGATTCCGCGGCGCCGCGCGTGAAAATCGCGGACTACTTCAAGCTCGAACAGCGATTCAAGATTCTTGAAAAAAGCGAACCGCGTGCCGCGAGGGAATTGCTCGCCGAGGCGCAGGCAGACGTGAACGCCCGCCGCGCATTCTACGAATTTCTCGCCACCAGAAAATTCAACACGATACCAAACTCATGAATCTGACGACCAGATATCTCGGCTTTAAATTGCGTACGCCGCTCGTGCCATCGGCATCGCCGCTCTCGGAAAAGATCGACAACATCAAACGCATGGAGGACGCCGGCGCTGCGGCGGTCGTTTTCCATTCGTTGTTTGAAGAGCAGATTCGGCGCGATCACCACGACTTGGAGTTTTATCTCGAACAGGGCACGGAATCTTTTGCGGAGTCGCTGACGTATTTTCCTGTTCGGCCCGAGTTCAAGGTTGGTCCAGAAGCTTACCTTGAGCACATTTCCCAGGCGAAGGCCGCGGTCGATATCCCAATCATCGGGAGTCTCAACGGCTCAACCTTTGGCGGCTGGCTCGCGTACGCTCAGCAGATCGAGAAAGCGGGCGCTGATGCGCTTGAGCTGAACATCTATTCCATCCCGAGCGATCCGGATATTCGCGGGGAAGACATCGAAGCGCACTACCTTAGCATTCTCGCGGCGACCAAAGCGGAGCTGAAGATACCCGTGGCGATTAAGCTCAGCCC
>JBKPBJ010000287.1:0-17552 GCA_046726875.1 Verrucomicrobiota bacterium | reverse complement strand
CGGCCCGGGCACTGGGCGCGTTGGTGGTGCTGGTGGCTGTCCACGTGTCATCACTGCATGCGGCACCATCCGATATCCTAGGAAGCGTGTAGCTACCACCCGCCGCTGCCATGCCATTCAGGGTCCACTTCAGTTCGCCATGGGATCTTTGGTCGCGCTCATGGAAATCCGTTACCAAACGCTCAGAGAGCACCGGCCGGGCCAGACACTCCGCGATAACAAAGGGATCGTTCCCTAACGCTTCAAAGAGCTCACGCAACATCTCCGGTTGCTGCGTGTGCTGCGCCATGCGTTCCATCTCAGTCTGCAACTGCGCAGCGGTAAGGGGCTGTTGCCAATAATTCTCCAACGCCTGTGAATTCCGCAAATAGTCTGCGACTTTCTTTTCCAACTGTGCCTGAGACATCACCTCATCGAGCGACGGCTTAGGCTTCGCATTCTCTTTCGGCCAAATCCGGTGCCGCCAGTAAACATCCTCAATCGCTCGCTGATAGGCCCCGCGCTCTGTAAACGTCAGTGTTCTGCGAGAAAGCTTTGCCGGCACTTCATGACGTAAGAATGCGAGCAATGTTCCTGTCGTGATCGCACATGCGCCTGCGCAAAGAAGGAGCGCACGCAACACGCGCCAACTAAAGAACCCGCTTTCGTCTCCCGTTCGGTTTTTGCTCTCAGTCTTCAAACTGGTCCTCCAATGCATCGACGTAAATTGAGAGCGGGTCGTGCCGCCGTGGAGCGGGGACTTGCGATTGATCCACAGCTTTGAGGTAACCGGTGAAGTTGCCACTGCCGCTGTTCATTTGTGTCGCTTCGAACCAGTTCATGTAATCGTCGATCTCGCTCATCCGCGCGGCGAGCTGCTGTCGAGTGAGCGCCAGACGCGCCAGGCGCTTCGGTACTCCCCGGCGCTTCCCGCGGGCAAGTAGCGCCGCGATCTGCTGGTATTCACGGCCAATCGGGCGCAGCACCGGATTGGTCTGGGGAACGAGGAACATCAAATCCCGTTTCAACTGATCGAGCGCCATCTTCTCGCTGGCGGAAAGTTTGTGCTGCGCTAGTTCATCCAACCGCACCTCCTTCACTGGCTTCTTCGATTCCGAGATTTTCACGCGCAACAATTCATCAAGGCGCCGCTCGCTTTCGGCGAACGTGAGTAATCGATATGTCTGAAGGCTTTTCAAGCGGTTCAAGGCAAGCTGCCACGTTTTACCTGCGTCATCCGCGAGTAACGGAAATTGCGCCTTCAAATCCGCGATCGGATCATTTGAAGAGTTGGATAAACGATCGATGTATTTCGCTAACTGGGCTCCGCCGTTTTTCCCGTCCAGTAGCATTTGCACTAGCGCAAAAGCATATGCGCGGTAAAGCGTGCGGCCCGTAGAATCAAGAAGCCCGGGATGTTGGCGAAGAAATTTCTCCAACGGCAGAGGCTTCTCCGTGTTGGCGATTACCTCGATCCACGGACCACGATCACGCCCCGGCGCAAGGGCGAGCGTGCCGTCAATTAACCAATCGGGCGGTTCAACCAGCACAGCGCCTGCGGTGATGTGCGGTTGGTTTCGATAAATCATTTCGAGCAAAATCGCGCGGAGCAGTTCCCGTTCGACCAGTGAAACGTCGACGTTTTTGGAAATAGTCAGGTCGAGTTGCAGCTTGATGCCGAAACCGGTCTGACTGAATCGCAGATCCGCCGGGGGAAGTTCCGGGAGGTTTGACTGTTGCGATTGTAAATTGATCACGACAGGCGTCTTCCAGTCGTCGCGCTGCCGCAACAGCCCGAGAAGATCAGTTTTGGTCTGCTCAGCCAGACCAGATATCGCGCCGCGCACCTTCGGGTCCGCCCCGTAAATCACGAATTGCCGCGACGGACTCGTACTGTGTTCGGGTTGTGCACAATAAATCAGTTGCCAGTTGGCGATAGCGAACAGAAAAATCGCGACGCGCTTCATCTATCGCGGCATGATAGTGGCAGTAACTGAGCGGTGACCAGCAGCAATTCTGTCCGTTCGATATCGGTTCTCATCGCTTGCAACTAGAGCTCTTACGGGCTTCTCGCGACGCATCCGCGATATCGTGCAGCCACGAATCTCAGAGGGAAATCAGAACAGGAGGAAAAATATGAAAACCAAAGGTTTAATCTTCGTAAGTTGCTTGGCTGCAGGCGCGTTGATGGCGTCGCCAGCAATGGGTAAGCCGACAAAGAAATCTTCGGTGTCGAAGTCAAAACGGATGGCTCCGCAAATGACACAGGTGACACGCCATAATCAAAACATTAGCCCTCGCATGGGGACCACTCGCTACTATGGCGGAACCCGTTACAGTGGCACACGCTCTTACGCGGGCCGGCAATATGCCGGGACGGGTTACTACGGCGGCACACGCTATTACGGCAACTACTATGGGGGCGGCACCCGCTATTATTATGGCGGTGGATCTTATCCGTACTACGGCTACTCCTCGGGCTGGCCGTCTTCGAACTGGGGCTACGGCACGTCCTGGGGATACTCCCCGTACTCGTACTATGGCGGTTACCCGTACAGTGGTTACAACAACTACTACTCGTACTACACGCCAACGTACGGCTATAACGCATCAATGGTTGCAGCTGTGCAGCGGCGCCTTGGCCAACTCGGTTATTACCACGGCGTAGTCGATGGAGTTATTGGACCGCAGACCCGCGGCGCCATTGCGGCTTTTGAAAGCAGAAATGGCTTGGCCGTAGACGGGACGATTAGCCGACCGTTACTCGACAGTTTGGGGCTGGCTTAGTCGGAACAAATAATCAGGTATTCGACCGGTGGCGTCGCACCACAAAGAGAGCGAGCCACCGGTCGTTTTTTTTTCAACAATCAGCAAATGTACCCAAGAGCGGGTATTTTTTCTCATGTCGCAAAAAAAATAATGCGACTTTCGGCGATCCTCGGTGTCTAATCGGATAGAACCCTATACTGTTATGATTAATTCAAAGCTCTTCGTTTCTGGGATTTGTCTTCTCGTTTTAACGCTTGCTGCGCCATTGACCGCCGAGGCTGGGCGTGGTGGAGGTGGTGGTGGTCGAGGAGGCAGTGGCGGCTTTAGCGGCGGAATGTCACGCGGCGGCTTCTCTCGTGGCGGAATGGGCGCGGGCGGCGCGCGTTGGAGCGGTGGTAATTGGAATCGTTCCGGAAATTGGAATGGCGCTCGCAATAATTGGCGCGGCAACAATTGGCGCGGCAACAATTGGCACGGCAACAATTGGCATAATGGTCATCATCATCACGGCAATGATGTAATCTTCATCGGAAGCTTCGGCTTTCCGTGGTGGTGGGGTTGGGGTTGGGGCTGGGGGCCTGGCTGGGGCTGGGGCTGGGACTACGGCTATCCATACTACGGTTACGGCTATTATCCTTATGGCTATGGTGGTGCCTACAGCTACGGGTACGACTACCCTTACGGCGGTAACCAGTATGGTAATGGCTACGGCTACAACAATGGCTACGGCCACAACAATGGCTACGGTGACGCCAGCCGCTCGAGAGTCGCCGAGTTGCAACGGCGGCTGTCACGCGCCGGTTATTACCGTGGATCCATCGACGGGGTCCTGGGGCCGCAAACGCGGCGTGCAATCCGGGCGTACGAGCAGGACCACGATAACGCAAGTTAATCGAGGTCCTTTCCAGTCAACCACACGACTGGCCACGAGTTCTATTACCTTTCGGTTGATTGGCCGGCGGTTTTCGCAGGGAGAGAGGGAAGCGAACCGCCGGTCGCCTTTTTTGCAACGTGCGCTCGAGTAAAATCGGGCTATAATCATCTGGGATGTTGCGCACGGGCTTGCTCAGCTCTGTCACTTCTCTGCTGATAATCATAGCGGCTTCGAGTCAAACAGCTTCGCGAAAGCCGCTTCCCACTGAACCGCTGGAAAAATACGAGAATCCGCCAGCACTCGCCGCACCGGCAGTGACGATTTCGCCGGCCTTAGTGTCACACTTCGGTCCGGACACAAGTTACCAAGTTAACGTCGACGCAAACGGCAATAACAGGGTTGGCGACGCTGCGAATGAGCCATCCATTTGCGTTGATCCTAACAATGTAAACAGGATGGGCATCGGCTGGCGACAGTTCGACAGCGTGGCATCAAATTTCCGGGAGGCAGGTTTTGCATACACGACAAACGGAGGCACGAGGTGGATTGCTCCCGGCGTTCTGGAAAACAATGTCTTCCGCAGCGATCCTGTTCTGAACTCCGACACTGCCGGTCGTTTTTTTATCTCAGCCTTGTGCAGAACTTCTTTGATGACTTGTGGCGATCAATTACCGCCGGTCAATCATGGACGCGTGTCGGACCGGCGGATGGCGGCGATAAACAGTGGTTCACGATCGATAACACCAACAGTTCCGGCCACGGCTTCCAATATCAATGCTGGAGCACGGATGGAAACAACTACGGCGGCAGACAATTCACTCGATCAACCGACGGCGGATTGACTTGGATGAATCCGATCAACATACCAAATTCGCCTGCATGGGGCACATTGGACGTCGATTCGACGGGCCACCTTTTTATTGGTGGCGTGAATTTGAACACTGGTCGGATTTGGTGTGTTCGCTCCATAAACGCAAAAAACGGCGGTGTAGTTCCGAGTTTTGACCAAAGCACGCCTGTGAACCTTGGCGGCGACATCGTTTTCAGTGAGCCAATCAATCCGGAAGGGTTAGTGGGACAGGTTTTTCTCGCCGTCGATCGCTCGGGCACAAGCACGAACGACAATGTCTATATGCTCGCGAGTGTTCAGCCGTCCGGCTCTGCTACTGGCAGCGACGTGATGTTCGTGCGCAGCACTAATGGGGGCAGGACATTCACGGCGCCGCGTCGGATCAATGACGATTCAGTTAATCACGCGAAATGGCACTGGTTCGGCACCCTGTCGGTCGCGCCGAGCGGTCGAATCGACGCGGTCTGGTACGATATGCGTAACTCTCCGAACAACGTCACTTCGCAGCTCTTTTATTCCTACAGCACCGACGGCGGAAACACCCGGTCGCCAAATGTCGCGGTCAGCAATCCGTTTAACCCATTCATCGGTTATCCGAATCAGTCTAAGATCGGCGATTACATCACAGTCGTTTCGGACAATGCCAGCGCCAACGTCGCATATGCAGCCACATTCAATGGCGAGGAAGACATTTACTATGTGCGCATCCGTCCATCAGCGGCGGTTGCTCAAACAAATCTTGGTAACATCAGCACCCGCAGCTTCGTTCAAACGGGCGAACATGTAATGATTGGTGGTTTTATTGTTCAAGGTAGTGGGCCAAAGAGAGTCATCATCCGTGCGATTGGCCCTGAGCTCACGCAGTTTGGGATTCCGGATGCGTTGGCTAGTCCGAGACTGGAACTGCACAACCGAATCGGAGCAGTGATTGCGTCCAATGATAACTGGCAGACGACAATACTCGGCGGGATTATCACTACGAATCAGGTCAGCGACATCCAGAACAGCGGCCTCGCTCCGACTGTGGCGAGCGAGTCAGCGATCATCGCAGATCTGCCACCGGGCAAACTACACCGCCATCGTACACGGGGTAAACAACACGACGGGAGTTGCTCTGGTCGAAGTGTACGATTTGAATCCTGGCGCGGGTTCAGATCTTGGTAACATTAGCACCCGCAGCTTTGTGCAAACGGGCGAGCATGTGATGATTGGCGGTTTTATTGTTCAAGGTAGTGGGCCAAAGAAAGTCATCATTCGCGCTATCGTCGAAGTGTACAGTCTGAACTAGTGAGCGCTGACCAACCTCAATCCCGGCGCCAGGTCTTTCTCGCGGTGCACCGTTCCAGCATGAGTACGAATAACAGCGTTTTAATCGCGGCGATCATCGGGTAATCCTGATGTCGTGCGCTGCCCGTACTCCGTCGATCCGCATTGAGGGACCGTCAAATTACTTTTTGACTAGGATTTCCAAGCTCGATCCAGTAATTCAAAGAAGAATTCAACAGGAGGAGATGATGCTAGGCGAAAAGATTGGCGAAATATCAGGTAAAGTTACTATGCAGCGCGTATTGCCGAATCTGGGCGGAGACCCGAAGATGGAAACATCGTTTCAGGCAACCGGATCCGTGCTCGGCACAAACATAAACGATACGGGCACGTACTGGACGATTGTCCGTCCAGACGGGACACAATACGGCGAAGGTCAAGGTGTGATGATGACCAGGGACGGAAAAGTAGCAACGTGGACCGGCCATGGTGTCGGCGTAAGGAGTAAAGATGGGAGCGCGACTTATCGCGGCGCGCTTTACTTCCAAACCATGCCGCCACGATGGTCACGTCTCAACAAGGTCGCGGTGCTGTTCGAATACGCAGTAGACGCAGAGGGGAACACACACTCCGAATACTGGGAATGGAAGTAGTGCCCGCAGCACGATTGTCGTACAGCCTCTGTGTCAGAGCTCAACTAGCGAACCGGACCCCAAAAACATCGTAAGTTGAAAGCGGAATCGAGTCCGCTCACGAGTCCGTCGCCTGCGCGAAGAAGTGTGTGCTGATTTTCACTTCGGCCGTGTCGAAGCCCGCCCTGATCGGCAAAACGCATCGCCTCTTCCGGCCAACATTTGAGAAGCTGCCTGATTGCGTGCATGCGCGTGAGAAATAGTGCTCCTGTAGCGGCGGTCTGCCACCGCCGAAAAATCTGCGAACATCTGCGGAATGCGTAGTTGAGCTAACAGAGTGCTTCGACCGCAGCGATCGCGCCGCCCATGCCGCCGCCTACTACACCACCGATCGGATTCCAGCCGCTCATCCGGAGACCGCCGAATGCGCCACCGGCGACGCCGAGCAAGATGTCACGCACTGGATGCTTTGATGCTCTCGCCAACGCGCGGCCGCGGCGGCCAAAGTTGGAAGGAATTGCATAGTTCGCAATCACGCCGGCGATCGCCAGCGCGACCGGGCTTGCGCTGCAATCGGTCAACATCCGCTTGTGCAAGTCTTGCGCGTAAGCGACGAACTTCTCAGCCTCGCGAGCGGGCCAACGCCAAACCCACGCTTTCCCAACTCGAGCAGTACGCGCTGTTCTGTCTCCGATATCGCGCCGCTACGGGCCAGTTGGCGAATGATTTCGTAATACGCCTTCTGGTGATCAGGCCCGAGATTTTCGCGCAGCCGATTTGCTTCAACCTGAAGATCGCCGAACTGAATTCCCGCCGACGCTGCTAACGCTCGAACTGAATCACCACATCCGTCGCAATGGTTGTTACCCCTTATTTTTCATAGTCATCCAAGGTTCAGCCGCTGCATTGCATGAGCAACACGAAAAGACGAACGGCAGAATCTGGAATCGAGCCAAAGCCAGAAAAATAACTGTAGCGTCTTTGACTCGTTTGCTTCCGCTCTCTCGCCCCAAGGGACTGCCCGTCTATGTCACTCGCGTCCCCGCGGCTCCATTCTGTGAACCCCGAAAACATTCGGGGCTGGCACAGACGCACTACAATTTCTTAATAGCCGAGCGCCTTTTTCCGGTCGTTCGCGGTGGGCAGGGCATCTTTGCGGACTGTGATTGCCGGCGCGCCGGAGTCCTTGATCTGCACCGACTCGACGGCGTTGAACTCGATGTCTTTTGTGTATTCTGCGGGAACATCCGCATCCGCGTAGATGGCGTGCACTGGGCAAACCTCCACGCATGCCATGCAATCGATGCAGTCGTCGGGATGAATCACCACCTGACTCTCCATCTCGTAGAAGCACGCCACCGGGCAAACTTCTACGCAGTCGGTGAATTTGCATCCGTTACATTTCTCGGTCACAACGTGGGCCATAGCGTTTCAGTGATTCAGGGTTCGGTGAAAAAGCTCTGTTACGAGTATTGAGCGACGAGCGCGAGTCAAATTTGCTGCCTTAGTCCGAAAAGACGGTTGCCCGCGAATCACGAAAATTATCCGAATAAATTAATTCACCTTTGACGATTTTTTCGTCGGTAGGGCGCGTCACTCCGTGCGCGCCGGCCGCGAATTCTGGTCGCCGCTGCGGAACAGAATCGCTACGGAAAACGTGACGATGGTGCCGAAGCAAATCCACCACGGGAATTCCATTACCGGCAGCCAGCTCGGCTGCGTGTACAACTTCGCGCCGAACAGGCCGGCGATATTGTTGGGCAGTCCGCTCAGGATCGCGACAACGATGAAGCCGACGATCATCGCGATGATGTTACCGGGGTCACTGCCGCGCGACTTGGTCAGCATACCGGTAAGGAAAATTCCCAGCACTGATCCGTAAGTGTAACCGTAGATTCCCAGAACGATTGGAATGATCCGGACGTTCGGATAAACGATTACGAGATATGCCGTGGTTGCAGCGACAATGATCATCAGGATAGAAAACCAAACTGTGGCCCAGCGGACTCCGCGCAGACTTTGTTCTGCGGTCGATTCTGGGTTGATATAGGGCTCGTACCAGTCGCGAGTGAAACTCGTGGCCAGCGCGTTTAAGGCCGTGCTAAGCGAACCCATCGCGGTCGCGAATATTCCCGCAAGCAACAATCCACGAATGCCGACCGGCATTTCGTAAAGAATGTAGTGGCAAAAAACTTCGTTAGGGGTTTTCGGCAGATTCGGATCGTGATGCGTTTGATAAAAAACCCAAAGCAACAAGCCGATGCTGAGAAATGTGAACGCGATCGGAATATCGGCCAGACCCGACATGATGACTGAGCGCCGACTGCGCCGCACATCAGGCGCGGTCAACATGCGTTGCACCATGTCTTGGTCGGTGCCGTGCGTGGACATTGTCATGAACGTCGAACCAATTAGTCCGGCAAAAATTGTGTATTCGATGGCGAACATCCCTTTGATTTTGTCCCAGCCACTTTTGGCGGGATTCAGGCCAGTCGTGATAAAATCGGAGAGGTGAAATCCGCCATGGCGTTGCACGATTTCATGCCAGCCGCCGGGAATCGAGAAGTAAAGCAAACCAACGGCGACCAGCGCACTGCCGATCATGATTGAGGCCTGAATCACGTCCGTCCAAATGACGGCTTTAATACCGCCGAGCGTCGTGTAGATCGCGGTCAACAGCACAATTGCGATGATCGCGCCGATGTAGATGAAAAGCGTTTCGGTCTGGTCCGGCCGAACGCCGCGAACCATTTCGTAGCCGAGTGCGAGCGCAATCGCGGCGACGTACAATCGTGCGCCCGATGCGAGCAACCGCGTGAACAGGAACACTGCCGAGGCCGCGTTCTTCGTCGGCACACCGAAGCGCGCGGTCAGGTATTCGTAGATCGAATAAACCTTGTAGTCGTAGTAAGGCTTGATGAAAATATAGCTGACCAGGATCCGCGCGAGGATCGTGCCCAGCGCGAGTTGGAGATAAGTGTAATTTCGAAAAGTGAAGCCTTCGCCCGGAGTGCCGAAAAAGGTGCCGGCGCTCGTTTCCGCGGCAATGAGCGAAGCGAGAATCGCCCACCATGCGATTTGGCGGCGGCCAAGTGCAAAATCGGCGAGATCACGCTCGCGCCGGCCCATGAATAGGCCGGTGGAAATGATGATGACGAAATACAGGAGCAGAACCGCGGTATCGATCGCGAGCCGGGCGTCCATGTCGGCGTTATTTATCAATGACGAATGCCGAATGTCGAATGGGGAAGGAAATCCGAATAAACTGAGCGACGAAAGATTACGTCCGCGGAAATCGAGGTGGATCGGCTTCTCCTGAAGACGATGCTAAAATGGTTGCGCCTTCGGTGCCCGAATTAACAGCGCGTTGAGGACAACGCGATCCACCTATGAAGCTTGTTGAGATTTCCGCACCCGATTTCGATCTCGAGAAGACGCTTGATTCAGGGCAGGTGTTTCATTGGGAAAAGGTCGGCGACGGATTTGTGGGAGCGATTGGTGATCGTGCGCTTTATCTCGCGCAACGCGGCGAATTTCTAAAAGTTCGTTTTGGCGGGGCGCCAAAACCAACACGCGAGCCGCGTGTGCTCCCCGGAATGGTCGGGCGTTACTTCGCGCTGGATCATCCGCTCGCGGAAATCTGCGATTCGTTTCCGAAGGATCCGGTGATGAACGGTGCGCGTGATTTTTGTCACGGGTTGCGGATCATTCGGCAGCCAAAGTGGGAATGTCTCGCCACATTCATCTGCTCATCTATGAAACAAGTGGCGCACATTCGCCAGATTTCGCTCGCACTCCGCAAACGATTTGGCGAGCAACAGAGGATCGACAGTCACATCGTGTACACGTTCGCTTCGGCGCGGCGACTTGCACAGGCTTCGAACAAGGAATTACTCGAATGCAAGCTCGGCTATCGCGCCAAAAACCTGCGTGCGACGGCGCGACTCGTCAGCTCCGGGCAAGCGGATCTCGAGGCGTGGTCGACCTTGTCTGATGCCGAGCTCCGAAACCAATTGTGCGCGTTGCCAGGCGTGGGGCCGAAGATTGCAAATTGCGTGATGCTTTTTGCTTATGAGCGGCTACGGGCATTCCCGATCGACATATGGATTGAGCGCGTGTTACGGCAGCATTATTGTTCCCCTCGAAAAAAAATGACCGCGCAACAGCTTCGCCAGTTCTGCGAAACTTATTTCGGCGAACACGGCGGGTACGCGCAGCAGTATTTGTTTCATCACGCGCGAGTGGCCCGGGTAGCGCACGCGTCCCGCGTGCTGGTTTCGGCGTCGCGCCGAAACAACCTTGCCCGAGGCTTGCGACCTTCCGCAGAGCACGAGCGCAGAAAAAGTCCGTGATCGCGAGGACGCGATCACCAGCACGCGAGCCGCGTGCGCTACCCAGCACAATCCGCTCCAAGTTGTCAGCGCCTGTCGCGTGAGATAATGTTCCACCCTTAAAGAGCTTCTAGGCCCGAATGCTTCTTTACCAAGCGATCATTGCTCCATGACCACGGCTGATATTGTATTCGCCCAGTCGGGCAATCCCGACAGGCTGCGGGATTACGAACAGAACGCGCGAACGGTTTTCTGGGCGCTGCTTGCGGCAATTTTAATTCATTTGCTCGTGGCCTTTTTGCTCGCTGCGTTCAGCGGGTTCTTTTCGCCCAGCCTTCCGGCGCCCGAGAAACCAATTGAGCTGACGTTCATGGATCTTTCGCCGGCATCGATGGCTTCGAAGAATTCCGCGTTTATCGAGACCGACGAATCTAAAAAAGCGCCCGAGCCGAAGGACAAGACATTTGAATCGAACGCCAATTCAATTGGCGCAAGCGAGCTGGCTGCCGCTGGCGAATTGCCGTTGCCATCGCAGGCGGGGAAAGATCGCCCGTTTATGGATTTCGAAACAAACCCCCATTCACTCGAAACGAAGGGCGCACAGCCGCAGCAGAATGCGGCTTCGCAACAGAATGCTAAGCCTGCTGCGCAATCAGCCGCGCCCGTCACTGCTGCGGAGCAGTTTGCGTTGCTGACCCAAAAATCGGCGGCGGCGCTCGATGCTGCGACTGCATCGTCGCAAGCGCAATCGGCGTATCGTCGGCAAAAAGAGCGGACGAATATAGCGGGAAACATCACGAATCGCGGGATTTCATCCGTGAATGCCTTAGGCACACCGCTCGGCCGTTACCAGAAGATCGTGGCCGATTCAATCGGCTCACGGTGGTATACGTACGTCGATCAGAAACGTGATTTGATCAACATCGGGACCTTGCGGTTACGGTTTGTTGTCGATCGAAGCGGACGCGTGAAGAACCTCAAAGTTACTGAAAACAGTTCGAACGAGGCGTTCGCCAGCGTATGTGTGCAGTCGGTGCTCGAAGCGCACCTTCCGCCGATTCCGGATGACGTGGCCCAGACATTACCGCCTGAAGGCTTGGAAGTGGAAGGACTCGGGTTCATTATTTTTCCTAACGGATGATCATCGCCTGGATCATTGCCACAACGTCAGGAATCGTGGATGTCGTGCTGGGATTTTTCGCGCGCGGCGGCCTTTTCATGTGGCCGCTGCTGGCGTGTTCGATTGTGTCGGTGACGATCATGATTCTGCGCGGCCTGGCGTTGCGACGGAAAGTTGTCATGCCGGCTGCGATCGAAGCGGAAATCGAACGTCTGGCGCCGGGCGAAAGTCCGGAACGGCTGTCACGCATTGTGTATCATGATCCTTCGTCGCTGGCGCGAATCACGCGTGTGGCGTTGCAGCACCTGCGTGGCCCCCGTTCAGAAAACGTTGAAGTGGTTCAAACACGCGCTCGCCACGAGATGGTGCGGCTGGAACGCGGCCTCATCATACTCGAAGTCATTGTTGGAATTGCGCCGCTGCTCGGATTGATCGGCGCCGTTTCGGGTTTGGTGCACGTTTTTTCCAACCTTGGTTTGAGCTCCGGGGCATCCGATACGCGACAGATCGCGCTGGGTATTGCTGAAGCATTGAATGCAACAGTGTTCGGACTTTCGATCGCGGTGCCGACTCTTGTCGGGTTCACCTATTTTTCCCGGAAGGTGGAAGTGATGTCGGTCGAGATGGAAACGCTCGTCCTTGAATTGATCAACAATTGTTATTACGGCCGCAGCACGCGCGAACACAAGACAGCGCAAATTCCGACCTCAGTCGCGTGAAGCGGGCGACGCATTTGATCACATGAAGTTTGCAGTCCGAAAGCGTCGAGCGCCCGTCATCATCATCGTTTCGCTCGTCGATATTCTCATCATCCTACTAATATTCTTCGTCGTATCGACGACGTTTAAAAAGGATCAGCCGGAGGTGCAGATTAATTTGCCGGAATCGAAGACCGCACAGAAACGGCCGTCTGAACTCGAACATGCGATCGTGAGCATCAGTGAAAGTGACGAGGTCAAACTCGATGGACGAGCCGTAAACGTGGATGAACTGGAAGCCGCGGTGCGTGGTTTACCTGAAGAGCGCAAGTCCACGCTCGCGTTGCAGGCCGACAAGAAAGCGTCGTTCGGCACGATCATTAAGGTGATGGACGCGTTGAAGCTGGCAGGCGTGAAAAATTTACCGGCGTTCACCCGGGAAGAAGGGCCATGATCCTGCCGATCTTGCAGTATGGCGACCCGATCCTGCGCGCCAAAGGTGAACGGATCGAGGAAATCGATGAGCGAATCCGGGCGCTGGCGGCGAACATGCTTGAAACCATGCATGCCGCGCCCGGTGTGGGTTTGGCAGCGCAACAGGTCGGTTTGCCGTTGCAGCTCACTGTTCTCGACGTTTCGGCTGTTGAAGACCGGCCAAGTACTCTGAAGCTCAGTGGCAAAGACGTCGATCCAAAGAGCGCGATGCCGATCGTGCTGATCAACCCTGAAATCGAATTGCGCGGCGAAATTGAAGTGGGGGTGGAAGGTTGCTTAAGTTTCCCCGAGATCACCGGTGACATTGAACGGGCGCAATCGGTGCTTGTGCGTGCGCAGACGTTGGAAGGCGAAATTTTTCAAATCGAAGCGAGCGGTCTTCTGGCGCGAGCAATCCAACATGAGCACGATCATCTTCACGGAATCTTGTTCATCGACCGGATGAGTTCTGCGGCAAAAGCAGCGTTATCAAGTCGGCTGAAACGATTGCAAAAGGAAACCAGACGCGGCATCCGGCATCGCGACGAAGTTGTGAGCGAGACGGTGCTGTAGCGGGCGCTTCAGGTGGATCGACTTCTCCGAAGGCGATGGCTGACTCTTCGCCGAAGGCGCAAGATACTAGGCGGCAAAGCCGCGCTTCTTTTGCCAACGCGTTGAGGACAACGCGTTCCACCTTATCGGAGTCCCGGTCTCAAGTAGCTAATTTCGACTACGAGTGAGTAGGGCCGAAAGTGCGGAGAACGAAGCTTCTTCCCCTGTTCTACTCTTCCCGCAGAAGTTTGGATGGATCGACGAAGAGCGCTCGCCGCGCTGGAACGACAGACGCTGCAATGCCAAGCATCGCCATCGTTAGCACCGCACCGACTACGACAATGGGATCTCGCGGATTCGCTTCATAGACAACTTGCCCCAGTAACCGGCCGGCGGCACCGCCGAACAGCAGCCCCACCAGCGAGCCGACTCCGAGCAACAGAAGGGGCCGTCCCACCGCGGCGCTCATCACGTGCTTCGTGCGCGCGCCCAACGCCACGCGGATGCCCAGCTCCTTCATCCGGCGGCTCACATTGTAGGCCGCCATGCCGAAGATCCCCGTCACTGCCAGCATCACCGCGAGCAGGCCCATGACGCCAAGTGCTAATGTTACCGCGCGTGGCGCGAACAGCGCACCCGCCATCGCATCCGGCCAGCTCAGTACGGTGATCGGCGCATTCGGCTCCATTGCGCTGAGGATGCGTTCGAGCTCGGGCGCCATTTGGTTCGGCGCCCGGTACGACCGCACGACGAAAGTCGTGTGCCGCTGATCGCTTTGGGACAACGGCAGATAAACAACAGGCTCGGACGACTCTTGCATCTGGTGGTACTTGCCGTTCTTCGCCACGCCCACCACTTCCCTCAGGTGGCCCAATATAATAAAGCGTTGTCCAATTGCCGGCGTGTCGCCCCACATCTTCTGCGCGAAGGTCTCGTTCACGATCGCCACATACGGCGGCTGTGCGGTGTCACGCCATGAGAAATCCCGGCCACTAATCAGCCGAGTACGGGCAGCTTCAAAGTAGCCCGGAGATATCGTAAACCGGTACGGCGCAAGCACAGAATTGTTCAAGCTGAAGTCGGTCGTCCCTGGCGGGTAAACGGGAACGCCACGCAGACCGCCAGTGAAGGGCACTTTGTTCGCGGTCCCTGCCGCCGTCACGCCGGGGATGCTTCGCACAGCGTCGATCATCGCCTTTGTTTTCTCCAGCGGGATGTTGCCTTCCACCTCGTCCCAGTCCATCTCTGCCACCATCGCATCCTGCGGGTCGAAGCCCAGCGGGGTGTGCAGCATGCGCCCCATGCCGCGCACCGCGACGAGCGAGGCCGTTACCAGTAGCGTGCAGATTACAATTTGTGCGCCTAACAACAAATCCCGCAGGGCAAACCGGCGCAGTGGAGTTGAATCCACCGGTCCGCTCTTCATCGCCTGCAATGGATTGCTCTGCCAGACTGTTCTCGCCGGAATCATTCCGAACAGCAGCCCGCTTACGAGTGTTAAGATCAGGGCCGCCAGGTAGACACTCACATCGACACCCACTGACAGACGGCTATAGGACGATTGCGCCAAGAAGCTCGGCAATGACCCCCGGTTCACACCAAGCAGCAGACTTGCGATTACCAGCCCCGCGGCGCCGCCCAGCATCGACAACACCATCGCCTCAGTAAGGAGTTGCCTAACGAGTCGCCACCGGCCCGCTCCCAAAGCGACACGGACCGCCAGTTCCCGGCTGCGATCCGCCGCGCGCGCCGCAAACAGGCTGGCCAGATTCGCGCACGCCGCGACCAGCACCAGCAGAGCGAGCGCCGCCACGCTGTAAAGAGATCCGCGAATGACGTCACCATTGTCCCCGTAGAGTCCTGGACGGATCAATCGCAGCGGCACGCCGGTGTCTGTCTTTGGATACTCCTTGGCCAACTGCGCCGCGATAGCACTCAGATTTTCCGCAGCCTGCTCCGGCGTCACTCCTGGCTTTAGCCGACCAAGCACCACCAAAGGTCTGCCGGTCCGATCCTCCAGGTAATCCCGCTCGAAGTAGTTCACGATGGGGATCCAATAATCCGGCCAGTCAAATTGCTCCGTGCCGTGGAACCGCGCCGGAGCCACGCCTATCACCGTAAATTGCTGTTTGTTGAGCTGCAGGGGCATCCCGACTATGCCGGGATCGGCGTTAAATGCGCGTCGCCAAAGACTGTCGCTCAACACTACATAGGGCGCTGAATTTGGGCCATGCTCATCCGCCGGCTGGATGAATCGTCCTACCTCCGGCCGCACGCCTAGCAGATCGAAATAATTGCCGGTCACCGCATAGCCGGAGGCATTCAGCACCGCTTTATCCCAGCGGAGTATCGCCTGAGAATATCCATAAAAGCCAGCAATGTCGCTGAAGGTGGTGCTTCGTTGCCGGTAATCTTCAAACGCCGGATACGATGTCGTTAGGGCTTTCCCGCTCGTCCACGGCTTAAGGCGAAGCTGGTAGAGATTCTGCGGGTCGCTGACATCAAGCGGGTGCAGCAGGACCGCATTCAGTACTCCGAAGACGAGAACGTTTGCCCCAATCCCCAGCATCAGAGTGAGTAACGCTACGAGCGTGAACGCGGGCGACTTCCAAAGCACGCGCAGCGCATAGCGAATATCCAGCAGCAGATCCTTCATCTCGAGCGTTGCTATCTACCGAGAACTCGGCCGAATATTTATGCCTTTAAACGCGTGTTCCTTGGGCTAATACCGTTGAGGTTCATTGAGAAACCCGGTCAACGGACTCGTTGCTGCTGCCACATCCAGTTTTGCAGCTAATCCGATTTCGCGCGCTTCGCGTCCTGCTTCGATGGCTTTCTTGAATGCTTTTGCCATGCGAACCGGATCGGACGCGATTGCGATTGCAGTGTTCACGAGCACTGCATCGGCGCCCATCTCCATTGCTTGAGCGGCGTGACTCGGCGCGCCAAGTCCCGCATCCACAACAACCGGCACGGTAGCCTGTTCGATGATGATTTCGATCTGCGCACGCGTTTCGATGCCGCGGTTGCTGCCGATTGGCGAGCCCAGCGGCATCACCGTAGCCGTGCCGATGTCCTGCAATCGTTTGGCGAGCACAGGATCGGCGTTGATGTACGGAAGAACAGTGAATCCTTCCTTCACCAGAATTTCCGCTGCCCCGAGTGTTTCAACCGGATCGGGCAGCAAATAACGCGGGTCTGGATGAATCTCGAGCTTGATCCACGTCGGCAAACCTGCACTGGCCGCCAGTCGCGCGAGACGCACAGCCTCCTCCGCATTGCGCGCGCCGCTGGTGTTTGGCAGAAGGAGAAAACGTTTGGGATCGATAAAGTCGAGTATGTTCGCAAACGGATCGTGTTTGCCTGAGAGATCGGCGCGTCGCAGCGCCACGGTCACAAGCTCGGTCCCGCTGGCCATTAGTGCGTCACGCATCAACTCGTTCGACGCAAATTTTCCAGTGCCAACCACCAGACGCGATGCGAACTCGCGATCGGCGATTTTTAGTTTCGACGGCTTGTCGGCCATTGGAAAAAGATAAGCGAATTCACGGATACGCGCGAATGTCCTTCCCGAAAAACAGAACGCGCGCGTTACTTTCTGCTTGTACGAAACCGGGTACCGGCGCAAGATTTCGTTAGTGACGAAGTTTGATCTGCGCCAGGAAGATTGTATCGCGGGGATATTGCGACTGGCGGATGAAAGCGTTGATCTTGTGGTAACGTCGCCGCCCTACAATCTCGGAATCAGCTACGGCAAATACTCCGACCGTCAGGACCGGCGATCGTATTTGGATTGGTGCGGGGAATGGGCAGGACAACTCCGGCGCGTCTTAAAGCCGGACGGTTCTTTTTTTCTCAACATCGGTGCCGCGCCGTCGAATCCGATGCTGCCGCATGAAATCGTGATGACGTTGCGCGAGTTTTTCGTGCTGCAAAACACGATTCACTGGATCAAATCCATTGCGATCGAGGATCGTTGTAGCCGTCGCCCTGTGGGCGACGCGCAC
>JBKPBJ010000286.1:0-5744 GCA_046726875.1 Verrucomicrobiota bacterium | reverse complement strand
GAGATCGATCTAAGACATAGCGACGCCAAGCACCGGCAAACTCAGCGCCTCGCTCGCTGGGCAATTGCCTTTGGAATGGTTTCGATGGCTGCAGCAATTACCTCTGGAGTTGCCCAATTTTTCGCACACAAGCCAACTGATGAGACTTTGCTTGCGACTGGAGAGCCAATTGTCGCTACACCCAGCGCTAGGGAATTGCTAACTCCGACGCAAGAGCTTACGGCCACGCCGCCAGCCGCTATGCTAGAGCTTAGTGCCGCGTCGCCACCCGCCATGCTAGAGCTTAGTGCCGAGCCATCGACCCTCACGCCAGAGCTCACTCTCGCGCCAACGCCGAGAGGAACGCCAGCAGATATCAAACCCGAGTACGTAGAGGAGAGGACCCCTCCGCCAAAGAAACCGCAGGCCAAAAAATTCACGCCAATTAAGGCGCCGCAAGCTGCTGGTGGTCCTGGCACAATGTCCATTTCCACAGCCAAAGCTCTGGCCACCTATGCGCCGCGTCCTCAGTACCTTTATCAGGCGCGTTCACGACATATTACAGGCACGGGAGTGTGCGTTGTCGAAGTCGATCCGGGAAGCGGCAGCGTTACCAGCGCTTCGATGGCATCAAGTATCGGAAACCCGATACTCGATAACGCCGCGACTAGTGCTTTCCGGCAGTGGCGATTTAAGCCGGGGTCGGTTTCAAAGGTAAGAATCCCCATCACGTTTACCACGACAGGCGCTCAGTACTGAAATCCGTTGAACTTTAGCGTATGAGAGTCACTTCACCCGTTCCGCACAAGAGAGCGCGCATTGAGATCATCCCAACTGATCGACTCCGATGACAAAATCCGGAACATGATCAATGCACAATTGGAAAGCTTATTTCCGGCTTAAGCCAGTTGAGAGTATCTGTTTTGCGCCACGGCCCAGATGCTCGTCAGCGCCCAAGTGGCGTTGAGACCTCAGTTCCGGCCGGTGGCGTAAATTCAAACGTGGAGGAAGGAATCCGCGCACCCGTCTGGTTGGAATACGTGGTAACGATGCGATCGCCGTTCGGCAACAGCATGTCTGTCCGTTCGACGCGGAACTTGTTGTTGATCCGGAGATCGAGCTTTTGAAACACTCGTTTCATTGCCGCGACGCGCGGCAGCAGTGCAAGCTCGTAGCCGTTCTCGCCCTTGGTCGCAGTGACGTTGAAGCTGGTTTCGATGTTTTCCAGATTCAGTGCGGAATTGATCGCCGCCACCGTGGCATCCAGCGGCGAACCTTTGCCTAACGGGTAACGCTCGGCTGATTTGAAGTTCGGATAATAAATCCATAGCTCCCGGCCATCGCTCACCGTCATGCTGGGCGAATTCCCTTTGACTTCGCGCCGGAACTTGTTAGGGGGCTGGAACCAAACTGTGCCCGAGCTCACCACCGGCTTTTTCATCAGCCGGATCACGCGTTCTTCCTGAAAATCCGCCTGAGCCGTCCGGTTCTGCCGGATCGCTGCAAGGAGATTCTTGAGCTCAGCCTCGGAAAGTGGCGCGCTCTTTGCGACGGACGCCAGCGCCGAAACAACGAGAATCCCATAGACGAGGGCGCGCATGCGATGATCTTATGCGGCCGGATTAAATTCTCAAAGTGCATCCCCGTCGCTGTTGCCGCTGGGCGCGGCTTTTTGAAACCAGCGGAAAAGCGCGATTCGTTTGTTTATTCTGATTCGGGATCTTCGCGTATCCGGTTCACGGTCGATCGAGCCAGCCACTCCCGAGCTTTTTGTCGCAGCTGGGCGGCGCTATGCAGCGCGAGTTTCTCTTTCATCCGCATTTGATGTGTCTCAATCGTTTTGACGCTTACATTCAATTCACTCGCCAATTCCGAAACGCTCAGGCCCCTGCCAATAAACGAGAAAATCTCCAGCTCGCGATCACTCAGGCTATTGATATCGGAGCCGCGCGAATTTTTATTGCTCGCTGCGAAGTTGCTTAGGATAAGCGGCAATGCGCTCGCACCTACGTACGCGTGGCCGGTTGAGATTTCGCCAAACGCCCTGAGCAGTTCAGGAGCGTCCTCGGTGCTCAAATATCCTCTCGCACCTGCCCGGAACACCCGTTGAGCCGAGAACGCATCAGCGTCTTCGGAAAGGGCAAGTATTGCCGCGGCTGGATTGAGGCTACGGAATTCCTTGATCAACTGTATCCCGTCAGCACCGTGGATCCTCAATCCAACGAGGACCAAATCTGGTTTGTGACGCAAAAACAATTCGCGCGCCAAAGGTGCTTCGTCCGTCTCGCCGCACACGATGAATTCCATGCTTTTCGCAATCAGCGAGAGCACGCCGGATCGAATGAAACCTGTTCGATAAACAACGAGCACTTTTGCTTTTGTCGGGTGTTTCCCTGACACGTTGTCGGGGTTGTGTGTCAGGGATTTCTTTGATCCGTGCACAAATGCATTGCGTGACCACTGTTTTTCTCGGGTCTTGCGTCGGGCATTCAACGCGCGTGCAGCGAGCCGTCTTTTTTTACGTTGCTGCATATCTCAGTTCTTAAGGGGTTTTTCGTAAGCTGCAGCCTTTTTGTAGGGCGAAGTCGGACAAAGGCCAAGCCAAAAATTCAGGGATTATCCCCGACAGACAAACAGCGACCTGTCCGTTTATCCTGCGCGCGAGGTGAAAAGATGAAAAAAATAACCATCAGTCTCCTACCGTTGATTTTTCTGTGGGTTCAGCCGTCATCGCATGCTCAAACCGTCGCAGACGACCCAAACACCGCCATGACGGTAGAAGCGACGGACGCGGTCATTGCTCCCGACGACTCGACTACTAATCCAGATGTTCCAGGGGATTCACATTACCAGCAGCCTGAAGGGCCGTATGCACCTGAGCTGCCCGATACGGGCGGCAATTACGAAGGGCCAATAGGTGTAACTGGAATTTTTAATGGGAACGTTACGACAGCATGTTCTTACGATCCGGTCGGACATTCTGCTCACAGGGTTGTGGAGGATCTCCCGCCAATACCTGGATCGCTCGGCAAGTACCCGCTAAAACTAACGCGCTATTACAATAGCCGGCAGCAGTATTACGGTATTGGCACGATCGGACTAGGTCCTGGCTGGTCGCATGAATATGCATGGCTATTGTGGGGCGATGGTACCCGGGTCATCTCGCCGCATGGCAATGTTTCCGATTTCTTCTGTGGTCCGCTGGTTGGCGTGTCGGAAGGTTGGGATGACGGAAATCAAGGGCGACATTTCGGCGGCACCGGGACGTGGCGGCTAGCAGATGGCGGAAAGGTGCATTTCGCAAGCGGCCGGGTGGATTACATTGAAGATCCCTACGGCCTGAGAACTACAATCAATTACGACGGAAATGGGCTGCGCACGCAGGTAACGGAACCGGGCGGGAGATATTTGAAGTTTATCTACGACCCAAACGTGACCGACCCAGACGGAAGCCGTTTACTAACCAGAGTCGAGGCACACGGTTTGGGAAATGCCACTGTTACCGACTGGGTCAACTATAGTTACACATTGATTTCGGCCGGTGTTACCGGACGTAACAAAATGATGTTGACCCGGGTCGATTACTCAGACAGCAACCCGAATGATCTCAACGGTAATACGCACGCGCATTACACATACCGCGATGACAACGTTACAGAAACCCAGACGACCCATAAAATGTACCCCGTTCTGCAGCGTTGTGACGACGTACGTTACAACGGGCCGATGCGGACGATTCGATACGAATATGAAAACGGCGGTCCTCACGGTGCTATCATCAATGAGAAATGTCCCAATGTCGGCATCGTTTCGGCAATCTCCCCCGCAGCAGGCATAGGAGACACTTTCACCGAGACGCGTGGGGATGGCCCGACTCGCTCATTCACTTACACGCACATGATGCATTGCCACGGGCCTGAGTGCGGCCCTTGCGATGACGTGGAGAACAGCAATCCGCCGCAGCAGATGCTCGACCACTACACCGATTTTCAGGGGTACACCACACAACTCCATTACAATTCAAACTGGTATATCAACAGCGTCACCGATGCCAACGGCCACACCACATCCTACCAGCGCGGGGCGCCGCCGAGCCAGGGAGGGATCGGCCAAATCACGCGAATCACCCATCCCGGTGGCGCGCACATCGATTACACGTACTATCCTGAACCTGGCGCATTAGGCGGCCATTACGTGCAAACCGTGACCGATGAGCGCGGAAACGTGACCGTCTATAATCGCGACGGAAATCACCGCGTTACAAGTATCGATTACAAGAACAACCAGAACCTGGTTCTCGTCCGCGAAGAGTTCGTTCATAACAATTTCGGCCAGGTAACCCGGCACAAGCTGAAGAACGGCAAGTACGTCCACTATCAATACAACGGACGCGGTTTACTCACGGCCAAATGGAATCCCACACCGAATGATACGGCTCTCCCAGGCGATCCCAAGACGAATTATGCCTACCATACTGGCTGGTGCTGGGCCGACCGGGTCAGCGTCATGACGCTGCCGGAGAATGTGAGCAGGCAGGTAGCCAGGGAGACGTACGAATACGACCGGAACTGGAACGGAGTTGGTTGCAATGGCCGCGGGTTGGTAACGAAGATTACGCATGCCGACAACAAGTATCAGTCGTTCGGCTACAGCCAGTTCGGCAACAAAATGTGGGAGGAAAATGAGCTGCGCCAGCGCACTAGATACACGTACGATAATTACAACCGGGTGCTCAGCGTTACAAATCCGCTGAATAAAACCGAGACATTTGATTATCTGAAGCCTGGCACAACTTCACCGTACCTGCACACCACCGATTCGATTTACACGCACACGAGCCGGGCGAGGATTGCGACGACGAAGGTGTACGATCAGAACTGGTGCAAAACCTCCACCACAGAGGCTTCCGGTACGTTGAACCTGACTACTGGGTTTGGCTACGACCATGTGGGTAACCTCACCGACGTGACTGATCCGCGGAACAAGATCACTCACAATGTCTATGATAATCGCAACCGGAAAACATCTACGACCGAAGCGTACACCACCACGCTCGCGAGGACCACGGTATGGCATTACGATCCAGCCAATAACATCAATCGAATTGATCGCCCCGACGGTATCCAAGAGACCAAGGGCTACGACGCGCTAAACCGGATGACGTGGCACACCGTCCCACGCCAGGTTCCAGGACAGAACCCTATCAACCTGACTACGCACTTCTATTACAATCCTTCAGGCACAGTCCAAAAGGTCACCGACTCAAAAGGCCATGACACCAGCTTCGAGTATGACCCCTCGGACCGGAAAACCAAAATGTGGTACCATGGGAACACTCAGTTCCAGCAATGGACCTATGATGATGCTGGCAACTTGGCCAGCCGCAGAACAGTCAATAACGAGGCGCAGAGTTTCACGTACGATAACCGAAACCGTAAGACAGCTATGAGTTGGACGCCCGCCAATGGTGATTCGGCAAGCTATGGCTATGATGATGCCGGACGGCTCACCAGCGCAAGTAATCAAAATTCCACCGTGACGCGTGCTTATGATGCCGTTGGTCTCCTGACCCAGGATCAGCAAAATGTCGCCGGCCTTGGAGCTAAAACCATAACCTATCCCTTGTATGATGACGACGGGAGGGTGAAGCAGATTTCACTGGCTGGCGTTTATGATTACACATTTGCTTACGACGCCATGGGGCGTTTCGACACCATTTCGACCGGTGGCTCAGTAAAGTTCGAATATGATTACGACGCGGCGTC